>CAUGKA010000018.1 GCA_959599615.1 uncultured Collinsella sp.
CCCGGCCCGGCGCCTGTTCGTTCTACTTGTCCCCGTCCCCTGCGGGCGAGTTCTTTTGGTTGCGGCGGTTACTCCAGGTCACGTTGTGCTCCTTGTAGTAATCGGGCGCCTCGTTGCCGCTCGCGCTAATGGGGTCGTTGCCAGTCAGGGTGTCGGCAATATCCTGCACGAACTTAACGAACAGGCTCGAGTCGTCGGTCTCGGACGAATCAAAATCGAAGCCGAACTCCACCGCGCCGCCGATGATTTTGTCCACGCACTCCGGGTCGTCGCCGTCCAGCCAAATGACCACGGTGTATTTGTCCACATCGCCCACGCGGAAGTTCGCATGGCTGATGGTCGTCACCACGTCTTTGGACGCAAACGGCTCGGTGTTGGGCTCGGGGTTGCCATCGGCCGCAGCCGCCGCATAGGTCGTAGGCTCGCCGTTGCGATACACCCTCACGCGCGCTGCCTTATCCACGCCCTTGCTGGCGCTGACCACCTTGAGCTTGGCGCTGTAGCCCAGATCGGTCTTGCCGGCGTTGCGGATATAGAAGGTGTACGCCACGTAGTTCTTGCCGTTGTGGCTGCCGTCGATGTCGTCCAGATTGTCGGGCAGATCCTCGGCAGCGATATTGGTGCCGTTGTCCACGGCGTCGGCCGCCAGGCGCGCGGTGGCGTTGTTAAAGTCGCCGTTGTCGGCAATGGCCACGCCGCGGCGGAACAGCTCCAGGCGGTTGAGGTTGATGGTGAAGTTGCCCATGTTTTCCTGCATAAACGACAGGGCAAACAGCACGCCAAAGGCAAGTGCCAGCACCACGAGGGCCTTTTGCAGCTTGTCCATGCGCAGCAACGCCGTGCCGATGCGCTCCATGCGGCGCTTGGGCATGTACATGGACACGACCGCGTCGGGGTCGATGTCGTCGAGGTCCTGGTCGGCCAGTGCCTGTTCCAGCTCCTCGATGCGCACCACGCCGCGCAGGTCGCGTTTGGGCTTGGGCTTGCGTTTGCCGAAGCGCTTGCGCGGGGCGGGATCGGTGCCGGGGGTGTCCTCGGGCTGACCCTCGGTCAAATCCTCAGCCATGCCCTCAGCCAAATCCTCGGCAGCTTGATCTTTATTGTCGTTACGCTTGAACAGTGCCATGGCGATCAGATCTTATATTTGGCGCGGATGTAGCCGACGTATTCTTTGACGAGCTCGCGCTCCATGTCGTCGGCGTAGCGGAACTGCAGGCCGCAGACGTTGCGGTACAGGCTGCCCTTGGGCGCGCGGCGCACCCAACACACGATGCCCAGCTGCTCGGGCAGCTCGTGGCGCTCGCCCTGCAGGCGGATCGCGGGCATTTGCACGGCCAGGGCCTCGCCCACGTCGGGGAAATCGTTGAGGTAGATAGCCAGACCGCCGGCCGAGACGTCGATGGTCATGGCGTCCTCGGGCTCGGGGGTCGGCGCGTTGTCGCGCTGGTAGGTCAGGCGCATGGCGACCTTAAAACGCTCGTCGCGGCGCTTGACAAAGGTGCGTTGCTCGGCGACTTTGCGCATTTTCCAGTAGGTGCGGATGCCCTTTTTCTCGACCGACTCGGGGTAACCGGCGAGCACGAACGTCTCCTCGCCCACTTTGTACTGCAGCAGCAGCTTTTGGTTTTCGTCCATGATGAGCGGCTTGCCGGCGAGCATGGGCGAGCTCATAAGGAAGTACGCCTCGTCTAGGTTCTCTTTGTACGTGGCGAGCATGTTGAAGTCGGTTTTTTGGCCCATGGGCACGTCGAATGCCACCTGAAGCTTGGTCCCCGGCGTTATCTGTTGCTCTGCCATGTTTTCTCCCCCAGTCGCGGGCGCCGATATCATCGTCGTGCGCGATGCACATTGGGCTATTGTACCTGCTTTGCTGTGGGTTGCAGCGCAGGGTGCGCGAAATGGTGCGGATGCGGCGGCGCGGCAGCCGCTAGCGCATCTGCCCTGCACGCCCTGTTAGTCGATACTTGCGGTTACGGCTCGTCGTCGCGGCCGTAGGCTCTAGCTTGCCCTGCGCGATAAGCGCATTGACGCGCGTCCTAACCTGGGAGACGGTGAGTCCCGTGCATTCTGCCAGTTCACGTGTTCCCAGTTCGCCGTTGCGCTTGAGTGCCGCCACAATTAAGTCCCCGCCATGATCGATTTGCTCAACCTTCGCTCGGTAGAGGACAACCTTAAACCGGTCGAAACCCGGGCAAAACAATGGCTCGGCCAGACCGTGCGCACGCATGGCATCGAGCATCATTGGAATGCCCGATCCGTTGCCTTCGGCAGGAGAGCCCGCACCGTCGGGCAATGGAACAAGCGACATGAGCTTCACAAGCGTCGCATTGCGACATCGGGAGCTGCCGTCAAACAGGTTCTCGCGAGTCTTTCCTCCGTATAGGCCGCCGGGGTTCACCACCTCGATACGATCGTCAAAAACGTCGACGGCGATCGATTGCCCACAGAACCGATCCCCGTATTCCCTGTGGATAACCGCGTTGGCGATTGCCTCACGCAGGACCTCCTCGGGAATCTCCAGCGAGTCGATACGCGAAATGCCTTGGACGGTCGCGGTGCGGCGCAGGTTTTTGGCGACAGCCGCGACAGCATCCGAAATCATCTCGCCCAACGTTCCCTCGCAGATCGTACGGTCCATGAACCTCAACGACCCCGCCGCGCCCTTCTGCGTTCCGGCATAGACCGCCACATCGATAAAGAGCTTGGGATAGAACTGCTGAGGATAGGCACCCGCAGCCAGGAGCCCGGCTTTAGTGACATTGCCCTGGGAGTCGAGGAAATTCAGGCGCTCCAGCTTCGTTTTCTTGTCCGGCGCGTCGCGCATCGCACGGGGTGTCAGTGAGAAAGCACGCTCTATCGTGCGGTCGACCAGGGCCTCGTCAAGATCGCCTGCGACCGCGCCGGGCACTGCATCGCGATCACTGGGGCTCGTCCGTTCATACGATGACAAGGACAGGACCTCGGTCGACGAGAGCGGAACATCTTTGTCGTCGATGCGTTTGTAGCTGCCGCCTTGAGCGCCCCGCTCTATGACATAACAAGGCTTGCTCGACGGGTCGAGCTCCTCAATCGTGATGACCAGAACCACGGTGCCCTGGAGCTCCACGCGTTCAATGGTGTATTTGGGCGGATTGGCCAGTTTTCCGCGACCGCCGGCATCACCCATGCCCGCTACGAATTGGTTGAGTACCTTCTCGGTCTCAAAGTTCTCAACCGGGACAAAGCCCGCGCGCTCGCTCACGCCGAGCACGATAATTCCGCCAGCGGTATTCGCGAATGCGCTAACCGTTTCCCATACGTCGCGAGAAAGCGTCGTGGCGCTCTCCTTTACTTCGACGCTAAAGTCATCCGAACCCATGCGCTTTAAAGACTCGAGCAAACCGGCCAGCTCGTTTTCGTTCATCTGCACGTCCCTTCGCTCGGTCCTGCGGAGAATGCTGCAGACGGATTTCCCTCGTCTCTCAGTTATCTCTCGTAATTATCTCTTATCTTTCTGTTATCTCTCGTATTAGATATGAGTGAAAGATGAGAGATAAGATATCTCTACCTGCTTCATTAAATCATGTTTTTGCTGGTGGAACAATCGATATTGAGACAATATCATGGTTGCTTGTCTCTTTGCTGCTCAGTTATCTCTCATATTTATCTCTCATCTTTCTGTTATCTCTCATATTAGAGATGAGTGAGAGATGAGAAATGCATGAGTGATGGACGGTCGGAAATCGAGAGTGGATTTTCGGACGGTTTTTGGGCGTTTTGGGGCTGTTTCCGTCCGAAAATCCACTCTCGTTCAATTTGCGTCCGAATTTCCACGCTCGTGTGTCCGAAAATCCACACTCATCCGGCAGATTGGTCGAAGGCCCCATATGGGTATACTCTCGAGGATTCGACTCGATTCGCCCCCGCTGGGGCGTCAAAGGAGACTGCATATGTCCGCCACCTCAACCGACCCGCGCGCCGCTGCTGCCGCGCTGCTGGTACCCGGTACCACCTGCCACGGTTTTGCCGTCGAGCGCTGCGAGACCGTGCCCGAGCTCGTCTCGGACGCCTACGTGCTGCGCCACACCGCCTCGGGCGCTCGCCTGCTGTACCTGGCGTGCGATGACGAGAACAAGGCCTTTGCCATTGGCTTTAAGACGCCGCCGGCCGATTCCACCGGCGTGTTCCATATTCTTGAGCACTCGGTGCTGTGCGGGTCGGCCAAGTTTCCCGTCAAGGAGCCGTTTGTCGACCTGATCAAGAGCTCCATGCAGACGTTTCTCAACGCCATGACCTACCCCGACAAAACCATCTACCCTGTCGCCACCACCAACGAGCAGGATCTGTACAACCTGATGGACGTGTATCTGGACGCGGTGTTCAACCCGGCCATCTATACCAAGCCCACCATTTTTGAGCAGGAGGGCTGGCACTACGAGCTGGACCTGCCGGAGAGCGTCGAGATCGAGGGCAGCGACAGCTCCGCGAGCCTGCGCGAGGGCACGCTGCGCTATAACGGCGTGGTATTCAACGAGATGAAGGGTGCGCTGTCCGATCCCATGAGCGTGCTGGACGACGCCGTCAACGCCGCGCTCTATCCCGACACCGCCTATGCGCACGAAAGCGGCGGCGACCCGCGCGCGATTCCCGCGCTCACCTACGAGCAGTTCCTGGACACGCACGCGCGCCACTACAACCCCTCCAACTCCTACATCACGCTCTACGGCGACCTGGACGTGGACCGCGCACTGGCCTTTTTGGACGAGCGTTATCTGTCGCAGCCGAGTGCCGCAAGCCGCCGCATGGACGCAGCCGTTGCCGCCGGCGAGGACCCGTCCGCGCTGGCGCCCAATCCGCTGGGCGTGCAGACGCCCGTGACCTGCGAGTACAAGCGCGTCGAGATGGCCACTACACCCGAGAACGCCCTGGTGGGCCTGGGCCTTGTGTTGGGCAGCGCGCTCGACCGCAAACGCACGATCGCGGAGGATATCCTGTTCGAGGCGCTGCTGGGCTCCAACGAGGCGCCGGTCAAGAAGACCATTCTGGCCGCCGGCCTGGGCGGCAACGTGGTGAGCTACACCGCGGCCGAGAGCCTGCAGCCCTACGAGCTCATCATGTTGCAAAACGCGCAGCCCGGCGTGGCGCGCGAGCTGCGCCGCGTGTTCCAGGACGCCTGCCGCGACCTGTGCGAGCACGGCGTTCCGCGCGAGCGCCTGGAAGCCATCATCAGCAGCAACGAATACGATCTGCGCCAGCGCGACTACGGCATCGCCGACGGCGTGGCCATTGCGTGCGACGCGCTGAGCACCTGGCTCTACGATGACGACGCCGCGACGCTGGCACTCAAGTACGGCCCGGTGTACGAGGAGCTGCGAGGCGAGCTGGACGGCAGCTATTTTGAGGACCTGCTGCGCGAGCTGGTGCTGCAGAACGATCACATGGCGCTCGTCGAGCTGGTGCCGGTGGACGCCGCCGAGGGTTCGGAGGGTGCCGAGGCCATCGAGCTGGCAGCCAAGCGCGACGCCATGACCGATTCCGAGCTGGCCAATGTGGTCGAGCGCACAGCCGCGCTGCGTGCCGCACAGGAGGCCGAAGACACACCCGAGGCCAAGGCCACACTGCCGCGCCTGCGCGTGTCCGACATTGGCGAGGCGCGCCCCGAGCCGCCGCTGGTCGTAGACACGACCGCGCCCATCCCCTGCCTGCGCCACGGCATCCCCACCAACCGTTTGGCCTACGCCATGCAGTATTTCGACTTGAGCTGCGTCGCGTTTGAGGACCTGCCCTATGTGACGCTGCTCTGCCGTCTGCTCAAACAGCTGCCCACGAGCGAGCACTCGGCCGAGGAGCTCGACAACTTGCTCGCCGGCAAGCTTGGCTTTTTGAGCTTTACAACCGAGGTCATGACCCAGCCCGACGTGGACGGTGTGCGCCCCTACCTGCTGGTGAGCGCCGGCGCCCTGTCCGAGAAGATCGATGCGCTGGCAAGCCTGCCGCGCGAGGTGTGGTCGAGCACGCTTTTGCTCGATGCCGACGCCGACCGCGTGCGCGACGTGCTCACGCAGATTCGCATTGGGCTTGAGCAGGGCTTTATCAACAACGGACACTCGGCAGCGCTCGGTCGCGCTATGAGCTACAGTTCGCCTTCGGCCGTGGTGCGCGAGCAGCTTTCGGGCGTGGACTTCTACCTGTTCCTGCGCGATCTGCTCGACCACTTTGACGAGCGCCTGGATGACCTGCGCGCCAAGCTTGCCGAGCTGGCGGAGCGTATCTTTGTAGCCGATGGCTGCATGGCGAGCTTTACCGGCAGCGACGAGGACTTTGACGCGTACTGGGATGCCGCGGGCAGCCTGGGGCTGGGTGCGGGCGATGGTGCCGGCCGCGACGCGCTCGTGGTGCCGGCGCCGTGCGACCGCCACGAGGCTTTCGTGATCCCCAGCGACATCTGCTTTGCGGCAAGCGCGTGCGACCCGCGTCGCTTGGGGCTTGACGTGACAGGCACTTGGGCCGTGGCTGCCAACGCGCTCTCCTACGACTACCTGTGGAACGAGATCCGCGTGAAGGGCGGGGCGTACGGCTGCGGATTCCGCGCGGCAGGTGAGCGTCAGGCGGCGTTCTACACCTACCGCGACCCGGCGATCGATCCTTCGATTGAGCGCGTGGCGCGCGCAGGCGAATGGCTCGGCAGCTTTGAGCCCGACGAAGCCGCCTTTGAGGGCTTTATCGTGAGCTGCGTGAGCGGCATGGACGCGCCGGTGAAGCCGTACGCGCTCACCAAGCGCCGCAACACGACCTACCTGGCCGGGCTCGATCCGCATGCGCGCGAGGAGCGTCGCGCCCAGATGCTCGCCGCCACGCCCGGTGAGCTGCGCTCGCTCGGCACCGACGTAACGCGCATCGCAGCCGAGTCGCCCACCTGCGTCTTTGGCGGCCGAGACGTCATCGCCAAGAGCAACGCCGGCTTTAACGTAGTCGACCTGATGGGCTAACCACAGCAAGCAAAACCACTACAAAGGGGACAGGCCCCTTTGTAGTGGTTCGAACACTTGTTCTATACGTACACATGTTCTATAGTATGGGTGATTGCATCGGATCTAAATTGCAACTAGAATATAGTTGCAGAATGTGAGGCGGGATGACTCGAGCCGATAAACTCATCGCCCAACTGTTTAGCTGCCCTTCGACGTATCGGTATGCCGATTTTTTAAAAGTCATGGCCTCATATGGCTTTGAAATGGACAGCAAAGGCAAGACATCCGGATCGCGCATTCGCTTCTACAGGCCCTCAGATGGCAGGATGTTCGTGATGCACGCGCCTCATCCATCTGACGAATTGACAGCGGGGACAATTCGAAACATCGTTCGATTTCTGCAGGATGTCGGAGGCAGTCATGAGTAACGTTTTGGCATACAAGGGCTATTTCGCCCCAGTCGAGTTCGATGCCGAGCAGCATGTACTAACAGGTATGGTTGCCGGCATTAGGGACGCAATTGTATTTGAAGGCTCCACGGCTGAAGAAGTGGAGCAATGCTTCCACGACGCCGTCGACGATTACCTTGAGTTTTGTGCCGAAAAGGGCAAGGAACCAGAGCGGGCTTTTAAGGGCTCGTTCAATGTGAGAACAGGCTCCGAGCTTCACAAGCAGGCAGCACTGGCGGCGGCAAAGAAGGGCGAGTCACTCAATAAGTTTGTGACCGAAGCAATCGCCGCGGCGTTATAGCGTTAACGCATGGGCCAAAACCACCACAAAGGGGACTGGCACCTTTGTGGTGGTTTCGACATTTGCCCAGATAAAACCTGCCAAAATCAACCTGCCCTTTTTGGTAGGTTTGGGAGAGGAAGCCGGGATGGACAAGGCTGAGTTGCGGCGGGCGGTGATTGCTCGGCGCGATGCTCTTGATTTGGACTTGCGGGCGGCGAAGTCTGCTGATATCTGTGCGCGGCTGGTTGAGCTGCTGGGCCGCTTGGATGCCGCGGCGCCGCACACCGTTGCCGTCTATGCCGCGATGGGTTCCGAAGTCGACTCAGCCGCGTTTGCCGCAGCTGCCTCCAAACGTGGCTGGCGCGTGGCCTATCCGTGCATGCTCTCGGCAACAGACGCCGCAGCTTGTGGCCAGCGCATGTGCATGCGGGCAGTTGCTGTCGACGATGCGTCCGCGGCTCCGTTTATCGCCCACCCCACGCAGGCCTTCGCGGCCATGGACATCGACAGCAGCCGCTTCCCCATCGTGCCTGCCGAAGCTCTCGACATGATTGTCGTGCCGCTCGTGGCTTTCGACCGCACCGGCGCGCGCCTGGGCTACGGCGGCGGCTGCTATGACCGCTACCTGCCCATGCTCTCGCCCGCATGCCAAATCATCGGCATCGCCTTTGACGAGCAGCGTGTCGACCACGTTCCCACTGACGCCCACGACCTGCCGCTGCCCAACATCATCAGCGCCTAAATGCCAGCATCCCTCCCGACGGCCTAGTGCTCCTCGCCGGCGCGGGCCAGGTCGTAGGGCGTGGTCTGGTAGACGTAATAGTTGAGCCAGTTGGTATAGAGCAGCTGAGCCTGGCTGCGCCAGACGTTGCGCGGCTCGACAGTAGGGTCGTCGCCCGGGAAGTAATGCGCCGGCACCTGGGGGTTAAGCCCGCGCTTCACGTCGCGCTCGTACTCCAGGCGCAGCGTGTCGGTATCGTACTCGGGGTGGCCAAATACAAAGAAACGGCGGCTGTCGGTCGACTTGACGATGTACAGGCCCACCTCGTCGGATACGGCCACGACCTCGAGCTGCGGCTCGGCCTCCACGTCCTCGCGACGCACATCGGTGTTGCGCGAATGCACGGCATAGAAACGGTCGTCAAAGCCGCGGACCAGCGGGCTTTGCGGCTTCACCAGGTAATGCTCGAACACGCCGCTCGCCTTTGCCGGCAGGTCGTACTTCTGGATACCGTAATGATGGTAGAGCCCCGCCTGCGCGCCCCAACAAATGTGCAGCGTAGAGTGCACGTGCGTGGTGGACCAATCCATGATTTGGCAGAGCTCGGGCCAGTAGTCGACCTCCTCGAACGGCATCTGCTCCACCGGCGCGCCCGTGATGATCAGACCGTCGTAGTGGATGTCGCGGATGTCGTCGAACGTGCGGTAGAACGTCTCCAGGTGGCCGGCGCTCACGTGCGTGGCCTCGTGCGTCTTGGTGCGCAGCAGGTCCACCTCCACCTGCAGCGGCGTGTTGGAGAGCTTGCGCATGATCTGCGTCTCGGTGGCGATCTTGGTGGGCATGAGGTTGAGGATGAGCACGCGCAGCGGACGGATGTCCTGGTGCAGCGCGCGGTACTCGGTCATGACAAAGATGTTCTCGCTCTCGAGCTGCGCGGCGGCAGGAAGGGCGTCGGGAATACGAATGGGCATGGATGCTCCTTACGAGTCAGTTGCAGCTATGGTACAACGAGCGGCCCCATCCGCGCGAGCACATCGCCCCGAGACACCATCAGCGGCCCAAATCAATCCAAAAGTAGAGATTAAGGCATGTCCCAAAAATCTATGGCGCTTTAGTCTGGCAAAGTGGCAGCAGGACGCTACAATGGTTCGACGCGAAAAACTCGGCCGAAAGGATACATATATGTACCAGACGCGTAAGATCGGTGTGGTCGGTCAGGGCCACGTAGGAGCACATGTCGCCAACAGCCTGCTTATGCAGGGCATTGCCGATGAGCTGTACCTGTGCGATATCAACGAGGCCAAGGTGACGTCCGAGGTCCAGGACCTGCGCGACTCCCTTTCGTTTGTCCCGTACAACACCAAGATCGTCAACTGCTACGACCACTATGAGGAGCTTGCCTGCTGCGACGTCATCGTCAACGCCGCCGGCAAGGTCGCGCTGGCCGCTGGCAACCGCGACGGCGAGCTGTTCTTTACCACCGACGCCGCCCGCACCTTTGCCAAGCGCATCGTCAACGCCGGCTTCGACGGCATCTTCGTGAGCATCTCTAACCCCTGCGACGTCGTATGCACCGAGCTGTGGCACCTGACCGGCTACGATCCCAAGAAGATCATCGGCTCGGGCTGCGGTCTGGATTCCGCCCGCCTGCGCACCGAGATCTCCAAGAAGGTCGGCGTGAGCCCCAAGTCTATCGACGCCTACATGATCGGCGAGCACGGCTTTAGCCAGCTGGCAGCCTTTAAGGCCGCAACCATCGCCGGCAAGAGCCTTAACGAGCTTCAGGCCGAGAACCCCGACAAGTACGCCTTCGACCACATGGAGATCGAGGAGCTCGCGCGCAAGGGCGGCTATGTGACCTACCAGGGCAAGCAGTGCACCGAGTACGCCGTTGCCAACTCCGCCGCGCGCGTCTGCGCCGCCGTTCTGCACAACGAGCACGCCGTGCTTTCGGCCTCTACGCTTATGACCGGCCAGTATGGCGAGGAGGGCATCTTTACCTCCCTGCCGTGCGTGATCGGTGCCGAGGGCGTCGAGGAGGTCTACACGCTCGATCTGTCCGAGTACGAGCTCGAGGGCTTCCACAAGAGCTGCCAGCACATCCGCGACAACATCGCCCAGCTCGACTGGTGGGACGCCGAGGCCTACGACGCAAAGTAGGCCGCTGGTTGCTGCAACCTTGCGAATCTAAGTGCGACACTAAGCGGGCCGCGCCGGAAATCCCCGGCGCGGCCCGCTTTTTTGACTCACGCAGTGCCCTTGCGAATCGAAGGTGAATACTTTTCCGCGAAGTGAACGAGCAAAAACGAGCCCCCGAAGCATCGACACTTTTCAGACGCCGTTTCCTGCGGTTTCGCCGAGTTTTTCCTGCAGTTTTGGCGTCAAAAAGTGTGGATGCTTCGGGGGTCCAAAATAGGTCGTTCACTTCGCGGAAAAGTATTCACCTTCGTTTTCGCGCAGACACGAATCCGGCCGCCACAACGCAAAACGGGGCCCGCGCGCAGCGCAGACCCCGTCAAAAAAGATAATTCCCGTTACCTAGTACTGCTCGATGCCCATGTAGCGACGAATCTCGGGGCTGTGGTCGAACACCTTGCCGCGGGCGGCGCGCAGCTCGCAGCTCATCGCGTAGAAGAAGATCGGCTCCAAGAACGAACGAACGCTGGCGGGCACCTCGCCCACGCCGTACTCGAGCGCGTCGAGAACCATGACCGTATCGGTATGCGTGTTGAGGAACGCAAGGGCACGCTCCTCCATGGGGCGGCACTCGCCCGAGCCGAGCTGCACAAAGTAGAACACGCCGGGCTCGGTAGCCTCGAACGGGCCGTGGAAGTACTCGCCAGAGTGGATGTAGCAGCAGTGCTGCCACTGCATCTCCATGAGCGAGCAGATCGCCATGGCATAGGTCTGGCTAAAGTTGGGGCCGGAGCCCAGGATATAGAAGAACTTGTGCTGCTGGCAGAGCTCGGCAAAGCGATCGCCCAGCTCGGCGTTAACCTTCTCGCGGGCGGCGGGCAGCAGCGCGTCCATCTGCTTAAGGCCGGTGTACATGTCGGCGAGCGCCTCGTAGCCCTCCTGCTGGTCGAGCAGCTCGGCAGCCATCAGCACGCCGATGCCCTGCGGGACCTCGGCCTGCGACTCGCCCTTGCCCCACGGATAGACCCAGGTGGTCCACTTGCCGTTGTCGATCTTGGAGCCCGCGTAGTCGGTCATGGTCACGACCTCGGCGCCGGCAGCCAGCGCCATCTCGCAGGCATCGACGACCTCCTGCGTATTGCCGCTGTGGCTGCAGGCGACGACGAGCGACTTCGGCCCCAGGCTCTTGGGCGCCATCAGGCAAAACTCGCGTGCCGTGTAGACCGTCGAGGCAAACGTGGTGGCCTCGCGCTTGAGCAGCTCGTTAGCCGGCATCAGGTCGATCATCGAACCGCCGCAGGCGATCCAAAAGACGTTCTCGATCTTACCCTTGCGCTCGATAATTTCCTGAATCAGATCGTGTGCGTTCACGGTGACGCTCCTCCTTGTGTGGCGGCTTTGAGCGACGGCAGCTCGTACCTGCGGTCGTTCTATGTTGTCCTATTTATAGCACGCACGACGACGCTCGTGAAGCCATTTCGCCAAACTTGTTCTATGTTGTTCTATCTGTGGATGTTAAATGTCGAACACGTAGCGCGAGCCCACGATCTTTTGGCGCCCGAGCAGCAGGGGGCGCTCGTCTGCATCGGTAAAATACGCCTCCATATAGAAGAGCGGCTCGCCGACCGGCACCTCCAGCAGCGGGGCCGCCTGGGCATCCGCCAGCGCAATCTCCACGGTGCAGGGGTCGGACTTGAGCGGCGCGCGACCCGAATGCTCGGCAACGAGCGAGAAGATCGAGTTGTCGGCGAGGTCCTTATCGGCAAGCGTCTGCAGGTAGGGATGGTCGGCGAGCACAAAGGCGTTGTTCTCGAGCATGACGGGCACGCCGTCTGCCGTGCGCACGCGCTCGACCACAATGAGCTCGCAGCCGGGTTCCACGCCAAAAAATGCCGCGTCCTCGTGCGTCGCCGCAACCACCGTGCGCGACACCAGGCGCGCTCCGGCCACCATGTCGTTGGCGGCGCAACCCTCGGAAAAGCTCTGGACGTCGCCTTTCTGAACAATCTTGCGCTTGAGCTTGGGAGCGCACACAAAGGTGCCCCTCCCCTGCTGTCGGTGGAGATACCCCGCGCGCGACAGCTCCTCGATGGCACGGCGCACGGTGATGCGCCCCACGCCGTAGGACTTCGCGAGCTCCATCTCGGCAGGAATGCGCGAACCGGCAGGGTACACGCCGCGCGCGATCTCGCCCTTTAGGTCGTCCATGACCTGCTGGTACAGCGGCACGGCGGACGAGCCAGCGCGGCCGGTTTTATCGTCGGTTGCCATCGTTACGCTCCATCCCGTGCATGCTCGGACTCAAATTCTTCAATCGCCGCCATAAACTGCTCGCCAAAGGCGTCGGCCTTTTTCTCGCCGATGCCGTTGACCTGGATAAGCTCGTCGCACGTCTGCGGGCGCAGGCGGCACAGGCCGCGCAGGGCCTTGTCGGAGAAGACCATGTACGGCGCCATCTCCAGCTCGGCCGCGATCTCCTTGCGCAGGGCGCGCAGGCACTCGAACAGCTCGGCATCGTCGCCCACGCGCGGGCGCTGCTCCAGCTCGGCCTCCTCGCGCAGCAGATCCACCGCACGGCGGGCGCGGGCCGAGGCCTTGCGCTTGGACGCGCGACGCTTAACGGTAAAGGCGAACGCCTCATCCTCGACCTCGCCGGCACGCGGGCCCAGCCCAACGACCGGGTACTGCCCCTGCGAGGTGGCCAGATAACCGCGACCGCACAGCTGGCCGATGATGTCCTTGATGCGCCCGACCGATTCGCTCGACAGCTCACCGTAGCCGCGGTCCTCGTCCAGATGCATCTGGCGAATGCGCTCGGTGTTGCCGCCGTGGAGCACATCAGCGATCAGCGACTTGCCAAAACGCATGGGACGCGTGGCCACATAGCGCACGGCAGCGCGGGCCATATCGGTGACGTCCTCGACCTCGAACTGCGTGAGGCAGTTGCTGCAGTTGCCGCAGCCCTCGGCTTCGTCCGTGGCGGTGCCGCCCGCGGCGGCTGCCGCATGCTCGGCCGCGGCCTCGTCGCCAAAGTAGCGCAACATGTATTCGCGCAGGCAGCCGGTGGTATTGCAGTAGCCCTCCATCTGGCTGAGCAGACGATATCGATTCTGGAGCGCCCACGCGCGTTGCTCGTCGTCAAGTGCCTCGTCGGCAGCATCTCCGCGGTCGATCAAAAAGCGGCGCATGCGAAAATCGTTGCCGTTCCACAGCAGGTGGCAGCTGGCCGGGTCGCCATCGCGGCCGGCGCGGCCCGCCTCCTGGTAGTAGGCCTCGATGCTCTCGGGCACGTTGTTGTGAATCACGTAGCGCACGTTGGGCTTGTCGATGCCCATACCAAAGGCGTTGGTGGCAACCATCACCTGGATGTCGTCGTCGATAAAGGCGCGCTGGCTTTGGCGGCGGGCGTCATTGCCCATGCCGGCATGGTAGCGGCCAACGCGAATGCCGCTGGGGCCCAGCGCTTCGGCAAGATCGCCTGCCAGCGCATCGACCGTCTTGCGGGTCGAGCAATACACGATGCCGCTCTCGCTCGAATGCGCGATCACGTAGTCGCGCACCCAGGCGGTCTTGGCCTTGTCGCCCATCTCTTCGCAACCAAAGTAGAGGTTCTTGCGATCGAAGCCCGTCACCACCGTCGCCGGGTTTTGCAGGCCGAGCATCTGCTGAATGTCCGCGCGTACGCGCTCGGTCGCCGTGGCGGTAAAGGCCGCCACGATAGGGCGTTGCGGCAGGGAATCGATGAACTCACGAATCTGCAGATAGGCGGGGCGGAAATCCTGGCCCCATTGGCTCACGCAGTGGGCCTCGTCAATGGCCACGAGCGGAACGCCGATGCCGCCTTCGGCCGCAGCTTCCTGCGCAAAGGCCAGAAAGCGCGGCTCGAGCAGGCGCTCGGGCGCCACGTACATAAGCTGGTAGCGGCCCTCGCGCGCCCGCTTGAGCACGGTATTTTGCTGGGCCGGAGTAAGGCTGGAGTTGAGATAGCTGGGTCGCGCGCCCGCCGCGAGCAGCGCACGGGTCTGGTCCTCCATAAGCGACAGCAGCGGACTCACCACAAAGGTAATGCCGGGCAGCATGAGCGCGGGCACCTGGTAGCAAATGGACTTGCCGGCGCCCGTGGGCATAACGCCCAGCGCGTCGCGGCCAGCAAGGATCGCATCGACCATGCGGTCCTGCCCCGGGCGAAACGAGGTGTAGCCAAAATAGGCGCCGAGCGTGTCGAGCGCCATCTGCTGCATGCTATCGGTCATGGTTTCCTAACGTCCAAGTCATCTGCCGCCGATTATACGCCGCCACGCGGACCGGTGGCGCACGGCTGCCGGCCACGCTCATTCTGCGGGTAGTCATTGGGCACGTTCTTGAATGACTAGCCGTTTAAGAACGTCCCCAATGACTAATCTCTTGACAAGCGCGGAAACCCCGCAGGTTGAGCATAAGTCAGCGAAAACGCCCCTAAGCGAGCAAGGTGACGTGAAAGAGGAGGGAAGCGTACTTCGGTACGCGACCGACGATTGAACGTCAGATTGCCGCTTAGGGGCGTTTGCAGCGTCGAGCCGTTACGCGGTTTGGTAAAACCGCGTAACTTACATGACCATAACGTAGCGCGATCCCACGTAGTACTGCTTACCCATCAGGACCGGCTCGCCATTGGGGCCGATAAAGCCGGCGCGCAGGTTGAGCAGCGGATCGTGCGGAGCAATGCCCAGCTCGGCCGCCTGCTCGGCGTTAGCGCGAACGGCCTCGACCGTGCGGTAGCCAACCGAGACAATCGGCGTTCCGCCAACACGCTCGACCTCGGCAAAAATCGACTTGTCCTCAAGATCGGCCGTCAACAGCTCACGGTAGGCGTCAAACGGCACAAAGATGTTCTCCTCAAAGATGGGCTCGCCGTCGGCCGTGCGCACGCGCTTAATATGCAGCAGCAGCGCATCCTTCTGCAGGCCAAAGAATTCCATCTCGTTTTGGCGCGCCGGCACAATCTGGCGATCGATCACATGCGCGCCGGCCTTCATGCCATTGTCGGCACACAGTGCGGTAAACGTCTGCAGCGTCGAAGCGTGGAACTGGCGATTGATGTGCGGCGTAGAAACAAAGGTGCCGCGGCCCTGCTGCTTAACCAGGTAGCCATCGGAGCACAGTTCCTCAACGGCGCGGCGCACCGTAATGCGGCTCACCTCGTACTGTTCGGCAAGCTCAAGTTCGGACGGAATACGCTCCTTGGGTGCATAAACACCTTTCTCGATTGCATCCTTGATCTCGTCATAAATCTGCTGGTAAAGCGGTGCATTTTTGGGTGCGGGCATATCTGATCACTCTTATCAAAATAGCGAAATAACTAATACGTATATAACGTCTGTTTACATGTTACCTCATATTGATAAAACGATACACCGTATACAGCAAATCCTTACTTGCCGTCGTCCTGCTGCAAGCTCTCCTGTTCGCTGAGGCGCGCCCGCCTGCTGGCCATACGCGCCGGCTTTTCCGGATCGGGTACGGCCGTGGGCATGGGCTCGTCGACATGACCGCCCCACCAGCCGCCCACAAAGTTGAGCGTGTGGAACACATTGATCACGGCGCCGGGGTCGATGTCGCACACCAGCTTGATAATGTCCTGGCTCTCGTAGGTCGAGACAACGGTGTGCAGCAGGTACATCTTTTCGCGGCTGTACCCGCCAACGACCTCGGCGCAGCTGATGCCGTGCTGAAAATGGTCGATATAGGCGGTCATGACCTCGTCGGCCTTACGCGTCGTGATCTGCAGCGTAACGCGGTCGTAGCGACGGTAGAAGCTGTCGATGGTCTTGGTCGAAATAAACTGGAACACGATGGAGTACGCTGCATTGTCCCAGCCAAACATAAAGCCAAAGATCGCCAGGATAGCGCAGTTAAAGCCAAAGATGACGCCCCAGATGGTCTTGCCCGTGTGGTTGGAGACCCACAGCGCGATAAAGTCGGTGCCGCCGGTGGATGCGCCGGACTTAAGCGCAATGGCAGCGCCCAGGCCCGAGACCACGCCGCCAAAAATGATGAGCATGATCTTGTCGCCCAAAAACGGGGCGAAGTGAAAGATGTTGAGGAACAGCGACGAAAGCGCAACCTGCATCATCGAGAAGATGACGAAGCGCTTGCTAATGCCGCTCCAGCATAGGAGCGCCACAGGGATATTGAGTGCGAGCATGCCGAGCGAGATGTCGATGTGAACGCCGCCCAGCGAGGTGACGCGATCGAGCAAGACCGCGACGCCGGTGAGACCGCTGGGCAGCAGGTCAGCGGGCCGAATGAACGCCTGGATCAGGAATGTCTGGAGAACGGCGGAAATTGTGACCGCCACGGCGGTGATGGCGCGGCGGACAATGGTGAGGCGGCCGAGCACGAGCACGCGGTCCGTGAGCTGATCGATGGCGTTCGCCACGTAGGCTCCCTTCGAAGGCAGATGTGGTTGTGGGGCATGCCCGCGATTGTAGCACGGAGCGTGCGGGGGCGCTTCAATTCACCCTCTCTCGACAACCATCAGGGGACCGTGAGGCCGCTCAAAAGAAAAACGCCGTGAAGAGAGCAATCCCTTCACGGCGAATTCGGCGTTTGCCCAGATAAAACCTGCCAAAATAAACCTGTCCCTAAATGGCAGGTAGGATGTCGGTCAGGCTGTCGATGACGACGTCGGCGGCGGACTGATCCAGGTTGACGCCCTCGTGCGGACGCAGCGCCAGGACTCGGGCGCCGGAGCGCTTGCCGGCCTCGATGCCCATCGGCGAGTCCTCGATAACCAGGCACTCGGCAGGCTCCACCCCCAGCGCCTCCATGGCACGCAGGTAGATCTCGGGGTCGGGCTTAAACGCACTGCACTCGTGGCCGCTGATGGTGTAGTTCAGCACGTCGGCGATACCGGCAATCTCCACCAGCTCGTCGATCAGCTCACGATAGGACGAGCTCGCGATGGCGCACTTCACGCCGCGCTCGTGCAGCTCACGCATCACCGGCTCCGTCTGCTCGTTGAGCAGCTCAGCATACGGAACGGGATGGTCCGGGCTGTAGACTTGCTTGTACTCCACGCGCAGGCGCTCGCGCAGCTCAATATCGTCGGGCACCAGCGCCTCCCAAATGGCAGGCTCGTTAGACCCCGAAAGATCGGGGATCTCGTCAAAGTGGAAGCCCTTTTCTTCCATAAACGCCACGCGACGACGGTTGTAGAACCACTCGGTATCGACCAGCACGCCGTCCATGTCAAACAGCACTGCCTTGATCATACGCATCTCCTCCCACCTGCCAAAAAGGGACAGGTTTATTTTGGTAGGTTTTATCTGGGGTTTTATGGCGCGACAGACGCACCCTCCCCAGAGCAAAAAAGGGGACGGGGCGCAAACCCCATCCCCTCTCAATCAACCCGTAAGGTCTACTTACTTGTGATTAGTAGGAAAGCTTCCACATGTAGCGACGCATGGTCAGCGGGTGCTGACGGGCCTCGGCGATCTGGTTGCCGTACTCGCGCATAACGGCGAGGTGCAGCAGCGGGTTGAAGTAGGTGACGACGCTCGCGGGCACGGCGTCAGCCAGGCCGTAGTCCTTGGAGTCGATCAGAGCGACCTTGGCGCCCATGCGCTCAAGGAAGGTGAGGGCGCGGGCGTCCATCGGACGGGTGGCGCCATCGGACATGAAGAAGACGTAGGGCTTACCCTCGGTGGAAACCTCGAACGGGCCGTGGAAGTACTCGCCGGTGTTGTAGGCGGCGGCGTCGATCCACTGCATCTCGGTGAACAGGAAGGCGGCGTGAGAATAAGCCATCTTCTCGGAGGCACCGGAAGCCATGAAGTAGATCATCTTGTCGTCCTTGAAGTCCTCGGCGAACTTCTTGGCGAGCTTCTTGCAGTGCTGAGCGGCGTTCTCGCAGAGATCGAAGACGTTGGTGAGGCCGGTGATCATGTCCTCGTAGTGGTCATAGCCCTCGGTCTGCTGAAGGATCTCGAGAGCAAGAGCGATGGCATAGCCGGGCTTCTCGCACTTGGCAGCGTAGTTGGCGTGGAAGCCGTGAACGATGACGTGGTCGGCGTCGACGGTCAGAGCGGAGCCAGCCTTGTTGGTGAGGGAGACGACCGGGCAGTTGTGCTTCTTGGCGGTCTTGTTGGCCTCGACGGTCTCGGGCGTGGAGCCACCGAGGGAGCAGGTGATCACGAAGGTGTGCTCGTTGACCCAGGAAGGCGTGTCGTAGTTGAACTCGTTAGCGGTGAAGATCTGAACGTTCAGCTTGTCCGTGTTGTTGGCCAGGAAGTACTTGGCGGGGTAAAGGTCGGACATGGAAGCGCCGCAGCCGACGAAGGCGACGCTGTGGATCTCGTGGTTGGACAGGACGTCAGCGACGATCTGCTTAGGGAGGTTAAGGTCGATCTCGTACATCTGACACATTCCTTTCGATTTTTGCGGCGCCACATTGCCGGGCGCTCGCAGGGTTACCGTGATTTGGACCGAGTCGCCGGCCCGTTGAGGATGTGACAAAGGAACTGTCCCTTTGACACATTTAGGGATGGAAGCCTGCCTGGGGTATGGGATGCCAGGCAGGCCCCGGGGGAAAGCGATTAGGCGCTTGGTCGCGACTAGGCCAGGATGCCGGCCGCGGAGAGGGCGATGCCGCCCACGAT
>CAUGKA010000019.1 GCA_959599615.1 uncultured Collinsella sp.
AGCTCAAAGAAAGTGCTGGTAGGGGAGTTGTTGAGGTTTTCGACAGCTTTTGTCAGCAAGAAACTTTGCGGCTATTGCTACGGATTGCGTTGCCGTGGCCTTGGCGGTGCGGGATGCTGGGCGCAAGCGTCGAATGCTCCGATTGAGGAGGCCAGCATGGACCTGTTTCTTGAGACCCCGCAGCAGCAAGCCGAGCGCATGTTGCGCCAACAGCAGCGGCTCATGGAGATGCAAATGCAAGGGGTAGTCGCCCAGCCCCCTGCGCAAAATGCCACGCCCGCGGTTTCGCTTGCGGGCGGATCGGCGCCAGAGAACTATTCCGTACAACAAGATTCGTATGCACAGGAGCTTGCGTTTGACAAGCGCCGCACGCGTCACCGTCGCGTGGGCCAGCGCCTGCGCACGTTAGCGATGATTGTGCTCATTCCGTTAGGACTTGCGGCGATTTTCTTGGTCTCGTATGCGCTCACCTGCATCCTCAACGGTGCTTCGCCCAGCGAAGTGCTCCAACATCTGTCAGCCCTCGGCCAGCGCCTAGGCGATGTCATAACAACCATCCGCGCCGGCTGGGAGAGTTAGCATTCGCCACCATTGGGCTTCTTGGATGCTAGGATTATCGCCTCGAGTGGAATCCTTGCATCTTGCGGGTCAAATCGTGTGACTGAATAGTATTATTGAAGATGAATAATAATAGGAGATACAGGCAATACAAAAAGGAGGTGCTCGGTTGAATCTGACTTTTGAGGGATTTTTGAAAGGCTATTGCCGAGAGCTGTCCGGACAGCAGTCGCTGAGTTTTAGGAAGCTTGTAAAGCAGGCAACAACGGTTGGGCCGCGCGTGGCGGAGCCTCTGTTTTTGCTCGCTTTAGCGCAAGGAAAAGCCGAATACGTTCTGGGTTTATCTGAGGGGTCGTGGATGGAAGAGGATTACCGAGGCGTTTTGTCCTTGTACGATCAAGCGGGTAGCATGGCGTCTCTATGCGCCAAAAGTGAGCTCCCTAACCGTTATGCCAACGTCTGGCGCGCGTATAGAGCGGTGAAGGAAAAGCCAGTGGCGGACAGAAGGATCAACGCCCTGATGCGAAAAAGAACATTGGGAGCGCTAGGGAAATCGGGCGTAACGCGCTACGGTCTCTGCCGCGATTTGAATCTGAATAAGGGAAACGTGTACGCATACTTAGCCGGTGATGACTCGAAGGTGAGCAGGAAGACAGCGCGCCGCATTATGGAATATGCGGAGGAGAGAAGCGCCCAAGAAGGGGCCGGACGTCCGGTGCGTGTGGCGGGGTAAGATTGATCGCGGTTTTGATTGATAATCGATTGGGTTTGTTGGGCGGAGTCTATGTCTGCTATTGATATTGCGCTTGTTGTGATCGCCTTAGTGGCGGTGGGAGTTGCTGTGGTTTGCGCCCTGCAGCTTAAAGGCCTTCGTGCCGAGTTGCGAGAGCGTGGCGGCAACGAAGCGGAGACGCTCGCGGCGCTCGAGCAGGCCAACAGCGCGATCGATGCCCTCAACGTCGCGCTGACAGAAACCCGCCGCACGGCAAACGCCATCGCGCAGCAGCAGACGACCGATGCGGCCGTGGAGCAGCAACGCTACCTGACCATCGCGCGAGAGTTCTCGCAGGCCGGCGACCGTATGGACGACCTGCGCCGCGAGACGGCCCAACAGCTTGGCGCCAACCGCGAGGGCATCGAGCAGCGCCTGGACAAGGTGCGCGAGACGGTCGATGCCCAGCTGGGCGCCATCCGCAAGGACAACAACGTGCAGCTCGATCAGATGCGCGCGACGGTGGACGAGAAGCTCTCCCGCACGCTCAACGATCGCCTGTCGGCATCGTTTAAGCAGGTGAGCGACCAGCTCGAGGCCGTGTACAAGGGCCTGGGCGATATGCAATCTATCGCCACCGGCGTGGGCGACCTTAAGCGCGTGCTGGGCAACGTCAAGGCGCGTGGCATTTTGGGCGAGGTGCAGCTGGGTGCAATCCTGGCGGACATCCTCACACCCGACCAGTATCTGGAAAACGTCGCCACCAAGCCCGGCGCCTCGGAGCGTGTTGAGTTTGCCGTCAAGCTGCCGGTAGACGAGGGCGACCCCGTGCTGCTGCCGATCGACTCCAAATTCCCGGGCGACGCGTACGAGCATCTGCTCGACGCGCAAGAGTCGGGTGACGCTGAGGCCGTCGCCGCAGCACGCAAGACGCTCGATGCGATGGTCAAACGCGAGGCCAAGGACATCTGCGAAAAGTACCTGAGCGTGCCGGCGACCACCAACTTTGGCATTATGTTCGTGCCGTTTGAGGGCCTGTACGCCGAGGTCGTCAGTCGCCCCGGGCTTATCGAGACCCTGGGCCGCGACTATCACGTCAACGTTGCCGGCCCCAGCACCATGGCGGCCATCCTCAATAGTCTGCAGATGAGCTACCAGACATTTAAGTTGCAAAAACGCACTGATGACGTGCTGCGCGTACTTTCCGCCGTCAAGGCCGAGCTGCCGCGCTATCAGGCGGCGCTGCGTCGCGCCCAGCAGCAGATCGAGACCGCGGGTAAAACGGTCGAGGGCATCATCACCACGCGCACTAACGTTATGGAACGCAAGCTCAAGGACATCGACGCGCTGGAGGATACCGACCAGGTCGACGCGATCTTGGGGCTCACGTCCGCAGGCCTGCCCGCAGACCAAGAGGACGAGGACTAGCCGCAACGGACGGCGGCGCGCCGGCGTAAACGCGGGGCGCGGGCGCTTTTCGCGTCGCGCTTGACTGAAGTGCGCTTCAATGTGCAACAATGGCCTCTCGCCCTATCAGATGCGAAAGGAAGCCCATGTCTCAGAGAAGCACCAGCCCGCTCAAGCGCTCCACCGTGCGCCGCACGTTGCAGCGTTTTTGGGACGTCACGCGCACGCAGCCGCTGATCGTCTTTCTCTCGGTGTTCTCGTCGGCGGGCTACATCTTTTTGCTCACGTTTGCCAACACCTACGTGATGGCGCTTATCGTCGACCGCGTCCAGGCCGGCTCCGTGGCAGGCGACCAGGTGTTTGAGGTCTTTGGTCCTTACATTCTGGCGCTCGTGCTCGTTAATCTGGTAGGCCAGATCCTCTCCAAGCTGCAGGACTACACCGTCTACAAGCTTGAGATCGCGGGTAACTACCACCTGGCGCGCCTGTGCTTTGACACGCTCTCCAATCAATCCATGACATTCCACACCAGCCGATTTGGCGGATCGCTTGTGAGCCAGACGAGCCGTTTTATGAGCGGCTACACGGGTCTGGTGGACGTGACGGTGTATTCGCTTATCCCCACTATCACCTCGGTTGTCTGCACGGTGGCGGCGCTCGCCCCGGTGGTGCCCACATTTACCGTGATCCTGGTGGGCATCATGGCCGTCTACATCGCGTTTGTCTGGCTTATGTACAAGCGCATCATGCCGCTTTCGGCCGCGACGTCCGCCGCGCAAAACAAGCTTTCGGGCGTGCTGTCCGACGCGGTCACGAACATCCTGGCCGTCAAGACCTGCGGGCGCGAGGACTTTGAGCGCGACCTGTTCGATGCCGCCGACCGCGCCGCGCGCGATGCCGAGACGGTTTCGATGCACGCCATGATGCAGCGCAACTTTACGACCTCGGGCCTTATCGTCATTACCATGGCCGTGGTGAGTGTGTTCGTCGCGGGCGGCAACGCGTGGTTTGGCATCTCTGCCGGCGCGCTCGTCATGATCTTTACCTATACGTACAACCTCACCATGCGTCTGAACTACGTGAGCTCCATGATGCAGCGCATCAATCGCGCGCTGGGCGATGCGGCCGAGATGACGCGCGTGCTGGACGAGCCGCGTCTGGTGGCAGACGACGAGAACGCCCCCGAGCTCAAGGTGCGCGAGGGCGCGATTGATTTTGAGCACCTGAGCTTTGCATACCGTGATGCCGCGGCGGGCGAGAGCGTGTTCGACGACCTGACGCTCCATGTGGCGGCGGGCCAGCGCGTGGGTCTGGTGGGCAAATCGGGCTCGGGCAAGACGACGCTCACCAAGCTGCTGTTGCGCTTGGACGACGTACAGGGCGGCCGCGTGCTCGTGGACGGCCAGGACGTCTCGCGCTGCACGCAGCAGAGCCTGCGCCGCCAGGTTGCCTACGTGCCGCAGGAGGCGCTGCTGTTCCACCGCTCCATTCGCGAGAATATCGCCTACGGCCGCCCCGATGCCACCGACGAGCAGATCCGCGAGGCCGCGCGCCTGGCCAACGCGACTGAGTTTATCGATCTCCTGCCCCATGGCTTTGACACCATGGTTGGCGAGCGCGGCGTTAAGCTTTCGGGCGGCCAACGCCAGCGCGTTGCCATCGCTCGCGCTATTCTGACCGACGCGCCGATTCTGGTGCTCGACGAGGCGACCTCTGCCCTGGACAGTGAGTCCGAGGCGCTGGTGCAGGAGGCGCTCGAGAACCTGATGCGCGGGCGCACCTCCATTGTGGTGGCGCATCGCCTGTCCACCGTGGCGGCACTCGACCGCATCGTAGTGCTGGCAGACGGCGAGATTGTCGAGGACGGCACGCATGCGCAGCTCGTCGAGGCGGGCGGCGAGTACGCAAGCCTGTGGGGCCGCCAGACCGGCGCATTTTTGGAGGCTTAAGGCCCCCGTACGTGGGACAATCGTTTCCGAGAAGTTTTGTTTCTGCCGAGCCGAGGAGTCGTTATGCCACGCGAGACCAATGCCGCCAAACGCGAACGCGCCATCGAGGTGTGCGAGCGCCTTAACCGTCGCTATGGCCCGGTCGAGTGCTTCTTGGACCACGAGAATCCCTTTAGGCTGCTCATCGCGGTACTGCTCTCGGCTCAGACGACCGACGCGCAGGTCAACAAGGTGACGCCGCAGCTGTTTGCCCAGTGGCCCACGCCCGAGGCCATGGCGGGGGCGAGCGTGGCCGATGTGGCGGACACCATTAAGTCGCTCGGCTTTTATAAGAGTAAGGCCAAGCATGCCGTGGAGGCCGCGCAGATGATCGTTGCCGACTACGGCGGCGAGGTACCGGCCGACATGAAGGAGCTTGTAAAGCTGCCGGGCGTGGGACGCAAGACGGCGAACATCGTGCTCAACGTGGGATTTGGCATCGTTGAGGGCATCGCGGTGGATACGCACGTCAACCGCATCGCGCACCGCCTGATGCTGAGTCCCAAGACGCACGCCAAAGAGCCGCTCAAGACCGAGCAGGATCTGCTCAAGATTTTGCCGCACGAGTATTGGGAGTCGGTCAATCACCAGTGGATCACCTTTGGCCGCGAGATTTGCGATGCCCGTAAGCCCAAGTGCGACGAGTGCCCGCTGGCGGATTTGTGCCCCAGCGTGCGCGTAACGGGATAGGGCCCGGCGCGTTTTGCCGGCGTCCGAAGGCTTTGGCCAATGTTGCGCAACACATTTGGGCTGCGAAGGCTCAATATGATGGCGACAGATGCCGTTTGTTGTGAGGGGATGCCCGAGTATGTTTTGCACCAAGTGTGGCTCTGAGATGCCCGACGGAACCGATTTTTGCACGAACTGCGGGGCGCGCATGGGCGCCACTTCTCCGGCGGCCGCGCCCGCCGAGCCCGCGCCGATGCCGGCGGTAGGAATGCCTCCCGTGCAGAAGAGGTCGCATAAGCGAGCGGTGATTATCGGCATATGTGTAGCGGGCGTGCTGGTGGCCGGTGGCGCTGCGCTGGCGCTGACCGGCGTGTTGGGACCGCTTGGGCAGGGTGGCTCATCGCAGATTACGGTGCTTGGGTCCGACGAGGGTTCGGCCGAGCACAAGGACAAGGGAAGCGCCAAGGAGAAGCCTGCCGAAGGGCAAGAAGAGCCGGAAGAGCCCGAGCAGACGGGCAGCAGCGTAAAGGTCGACCTCAATGACCAGGCAACCTATGCCGCCGCGAATCTGTTTCTGTCGAACTTTACGGAGGAACACTTCGATCGGGACTGGTATCAGGCGGGCGGCTTCGATTCGACTGACGGACTTTCTGATGACGAGAAATACAAGCTGGTCAAGTTTATCTGGTGCCATTTTATTGACAACGCGCCGTATCGAATCGAGAAAGGCGACTACGACAACGGTAATCGCCAGCGTGTGGCGACTGATGTGGTCAATAGGGAACTCAACCGCTTGACGGGCCTGACGCTTTCCGATGCCGATATGACTTATGACAGAACGCCGGAGGGGCAGGCGATTCCTGATTCGGCCGAAGCGCATGACGGGTACTTGTATCTGAAACAGGAATACGGCCAGGGAAATTACAACCCACCGTGTGCCATCGTTACGGGCGCGACTGACCTTGGCGACAACATTTACGAGCTCACCTATGAGGTCTACAGTGCTGGCGGTATGCTACTTCCTTCCGACATCCCCGAGAGCACCTACGGCCTGCCAAAGGACCAGTTCATCGCCGCAATTCAAGCGAACGCATCCATGGGCCGTACCGAGACTTGCACGGTCCGCGTCGTGCAGGGTGACGGCGCTCCGACCTTCACGCTGCTTAAAATGGGTGTCTACGACTAGACTCGGCGTATAGCTCACTCTGATAGCGCCAGGCGGCTCGTCCGTCTGGCGTTTTTTGCGGGGCTGGACGTACGCTTGAGCTGGAGTCCTCTCCATGCGCTACCATGACAGGCAACGAATTTGACGAACGACCCGCCGAGCTTGCCCCGGCGGGCTTTTGGCGTTGCAATGCCGGAGGAACAGCATGCTCATTCACCGTATAGCCGCGCAGCTCTATACTGCCGAGGCGCTGCAGACCGTCGAGGCCGGGCTCGATTCTGGCGAGGACGTGACGCTGGCCGTGTCTCAGTCGGGTCGCACGCTTATGGCGGCCGCCCAGTTTGCGCGTCGTCCGCGCCCCACGGTCTACATCGTGAGTGGCGAGGATGCGGCCGATCGCGCCGCACGCAGTCTAGCCGCCTACGTGGGCCTGGCGCACGTGTGCCGCTTTCCCGAGCGCAAGGACTATCCGTGGCGCGAGCAGGCGCCCGACGACGCCGTGGTGGCGCAGCGCTGCGAGGCGCTCGGGCGCATCGTGCGCGGGGACAATTGCATCATGGTCGCCTCGGCCCGCGCGTTGCTGCGTTGCGTGCCGCCAGTCGAGAGCCGCTACTGGGAGTCGACAACCTTTGCGGTGGGCGAGGAGATTCCCTTCGATGAGGTGCCGCAGCGCCTGGTGGGCATGGGCTATACCAATGCCGGTGCCGCCGACGCGCCCGGCCTGTTCCGCGTGCACGGTGATACCGTCGAGGTGTTCCCCGCGCAGGAGAAGGCACCCGTGCGCATTGAGTTCTTTGGCGACGAGATTGATCGCATCCGCCGCATGGTGAGTTCCACGGGGCAGACCATCGGCAACGAGGACAGCATCGAAATCTTCCCCTGCCGCGAGCTGGCGCTCACCGACGAGGCCGTTCACAACATGCACGTGGCGCTCTACCGCGCCAGCCAGGACGACAGTAAGCTGGCGGCGCTGCTCGAAATGGTGGATGCACGCATCGTCACGCCCGAGCTCGACCGCTTTTTGCCGGTGATGTACGGCCAGACCGTGAGCCCGCTGTCGCATGTGAGCGGCAAGGCGCTCGTGGTGCTGTCCGAGCCGCGCTCGCTGTTCGACGACTGCCTGCGCGCCTACGAGGATATCGAGGCGCGTGCCGGCGAGGCGGGGGTCGACCGTCTGGACGGCCTGTACGTGCGTGCCCAGCAACTCGACTTTGGTGCCCAGCAGCGCCTTAACTACGTGAGCTTGATTCGTGCCGGCGGTGCGGTGACGGCAGAGCTCAAGATTGAGCAGCCGGCCATCGCGGGCTCGGACAATCGCTTTATGACGCGCATCCAGGAGGTCGTGGGCAAGCGCTATGCCTGCGTGTTTGCCATCCCCGACCGCGGTGCGCGCGAGTCGATGGAGCTCACCTTTGGCGATGAGGGTATTACCTTTGAGGAGTCGCTGACGGCCGCGCCCGAAAACGCGGGCGCTATTGGCGACCGTGTGCGCGTGGCGGCGGCGGATTCTGCCGATCGTGCTGTCCGCCAGGATGCTCATGCTGCAATTCGCGAACGCAAGGCCGACGCGCTCAACGCCCGCTCGCTCGAGGCAGGTGCCGCCCAGGCTGCCGCCGGCGCCGCCGTGCCCACCATCTCGCGCGGACGCGTGACCTTTGTCGATGCCGCCTTGCCGCAGGGCGTGGTGGTGCCCGATGCCAACCTGGCCGTGTTCTCAATCGCCGACCTCAACGCCCGCATGGACGCCAACCGCGCGCGCAGCCGCCGCAAGGTGGACATTACGCAGATCACGTTCCCGTTTAAGCCGGGCGACTACGTGGTGCACGCCACTCACGGCATCGCGCTCTTTAGCGAGATCGCGCGCCAGGAAGTGGTCGGCAAGGAGCGCGACTACTTTTTGCTGGAATATGCCGACGGCGACAAGCTCTACGTGCCGCTGGAGCAGGTTGACCGCATTACGCGCTACGTTGGTCCCGACGGTGACAAGCCGCGCCTGACCAGGCTCAACACCGCCGACTGGACGCGTGCCACCAACAAGGCGCGCAAGAACGCCAAAAAGCTGGCGTTTGACCTGGTCGATCTGTATACGCGCCGCTCTTCGATTACCGGTATCGCTTGCCCGCCCGACACGCCCGAGCAGATCGAGATGGAGCAGAGCTTCCCCTACGACGAGACGCGCGATCAGCTGGAGGCCATCGCCGATATTAAGGCCGATATGGAGGCGCCCAAGCCCATGGACCGCCTGCTGTGCGGAGACGTGGGCTTTGGCAAGACCGAGGTCGCTCTGCGCGCGGCGTTTAAGTGCGTGGACTCCGGTCGCCAGGTCATGGTGCTCTGCCCCACGACCATTCTGGCCCAGCAGCACTACGAGACGTTCTTTGAACGCTTTGCCCCGTTTGGCCTTGAGGTCGAGGTGCTCAGCCGCTTTCGCACGCCGGCGCAGCAAAAGCGCGCACTCAAGGCGTTTTCCGAGGGCACGATTGATGTGCTCATCGGCACGCATCGCCTGCTTTCGGCCGATGTGAACCCCAAGAACCTGGGCCTGGTGATCATTGACGAGGAGCAGCGCTTTGGCGTGCAGCACAAGGAGCAGCTCAAGAACCTGCGCGAGCAGATCGACGTGCTCACGCTCTCGGCAACGCCTATTCCGCGAACCATGCAGATGGCCACGAGCGGCGTGCGCGATATGAGCTTGATCACCACGCCGCCGACCGGGCGCCGTCCCGTGATCGTGCACGTGGGGGAGTACGACCCCGACGTGGTGAGTGCGGCGATTCGCCTGGAGGTGGGTCGCGGCGGCCAGGTGTACTACGTGTCCAACCGCGTCAAGACCATCGACGATGCTGTGGCACGCGTGCACGAGGCCGCGCCCGAGGCGCGCGTGGGTGTGGCACACGGCAAGATGAGCCCGCGCGAGGTCGAGGACGTGATGATCGAGTTCGCGACCAAGAAGATTGACGTGCTCATCGCCACGACCATCGTGGAGAGCGGCATCGACAACGCAACAGCCAACACGCTCATCATCGAGGACTCGCAGCGTCTGGGTCTGGCACAGCTCTACCAGCTCAAGGGCCGTGTGGGCCGCTCGGCCACGCAGGCATACGCGTACTTTATGTTCCCGGGTGAGCTGCCTCTTACCGAGGAGGCTACGGCGCGTCTGACCGCACTGTCCGAGTTCCAGGACCTGGGCAGCGGCATGCGCATCGCCATGCGCGACCTGGAGATCCGCGGCGCCGGTTCGCTTATGGGTGCCGAGCAACACGGCAACCTGTCGAGCGTGGGCTTCGATCTGTTTACGCAGATGCTGGGCCAGGCCGTGGCTGAGGCGCGCGGCGATGACGATGCCGGCGTGGAGGCGGCGAGCGTGGGCATCAACCTGCCGGCCGACTACTTCTTGTCCGAGGAGTACATGCCGGCGGTGGACCAGCGCGTGCTCGTGTACCGCAAGCTCGCGGCGGCTGAGGACCTGGAGAGTGTCGACGAGGTGCAGGAGGAGACCGAGGCCGCGCACGGTGAGCTGCCGTTGGCGGGACTCAACCTGTTCAACCGCGCGCGCATCCGTATCCGCGGCGAGCGCCTGGGGCTCGAGAGCGTCACACTCAGCGGTGGGCGCATTACCTTCCTGGGGGTTGACGTTCCCAAGAAGGTAGCCTTTGAGTTCAAGAATCGCTATGGCGCGGTGAACTTCCCCAAGAGCCGCAAGCTGTCGGTGCCCTACAAGGCGGGCGCCGGTGCGGGCAGCGGCCTGGGCCGCGGTCTCGACGCCAACGACGGCACCGGCCCGGTGGCGGCGGCACTCATGCTGCTGCAGCAGCTGGGCGCGAGCGACGATGACTAACGGGTCGACGCTGCAAACGCTCCATTTGGGCAATCTGCCCCATCGAAAGGAAAGCATGTTCGGGTACATCTATAAGAAAGATGCCGCTGCTATCGCGGTCATCCTGGCCTTTTGTCTGCTCGTTGGGTCGTTTTTCGATTACCAGATCTCGAGCGCGATGTTCAACTCGTCCAGCCTGTTCGGCCGCTTTGTCGAGGCGGCCGGCGAGCTGCCGTTCGAGCTGACGGCGAGCGTCGCGGGCGTTATGCTCGTGCGCTCGGCACGCCCCGATTCCAAGGCGAGCAAGTGGCTCGCCGCGCTGGGCGTTTTGATCAACGTGGGCCTGGTCGGCTACGAGATTATCGGATCGCTGCGCGTCGGCGGCAAGCTCATCGCGTTTCAACTGGTACTGACGTTTACGCTGGTCATTGCGGTTAACATTATTGCCTATCGCCTTACGCGCGACACCGACCCCGACGATCTCACGCGCTGGGCGCTGATGGTGCTTGCCGTGTGGGTTGCCCAGGCCATCATCCTCAACGTGATCGTCAAGCCGCTGTGGTCGCGCCCGCGCATGCGCGTGATCGAGGTCACGCCGGGGCTCAATTTTCAGCCGTGGTGGGTGATCGGCAATCCCGACAAGTGGAGCTATATCGCCGCCGGCGTGATCAAGGACGGCTTTAAGTCGTTCGCGAGCGGGCACACCGCGCATGCGGCAATCGGCCTTATGCTTGCGGGGCTTCCCGCGGCGGCCTTTACGGAAAAGCCTTCGCGTCGTCGCGTGGTCTTTTGGGTGGCGGCGGCCGTCGCGGCGCTCGTCGCCTTTGGCCGTATCGTGATCGGTGCACACTTTTTGACTGACGTGAGCTGCGGCTTTGCCCTGGTGCTGGCGCTTGAGTGCCTTGCCGCGCGCATTGCCTATCCCAACGGCGTACAATAGCCCCGTTTGAATCATCTGGCCGATACCCGGTAAGAGAGGATTGCTATGCTCGCGTTCAACAACGACTATTCCCACGGCGCACATCCGGCGGTGCTGCAGGCGCTCGTCGACACCAACATGGAGCCGCAGCCCGGCTACGGCACCGATGCGCACACCGAGCGTGCCAAGCAACTGATCCGTGAGGCCTGTCAGGCCCCCGATGCCGACGTATTTTTGCTGGTGGGCGGCACGCAGACCAACGCGACGGTGATTGACATGCTGCTCGCGCCGTACGAGGGCGTGGTTGCCGCCGAGACCGGCCACGTTGCCTGCCACGAGGCGGGCGCCATCGAGTTTGGCGGCCACAAGGTGCTCACCATTCCCGGCTACGAGGGCAAGATGCACGCCGAGGATCTCGAAAACTATATCCAGGTGTTCTACGAAAACGAGAGCTGCGAGCACATGGTGTTTCCGGGCGCCGTGTACGTGAGCCTGTCGACCGAGTACGGCACGCTGTACTCCAAGGCCGAGCTGGCCGAGATTTATGCGGTGTGCCAGAAGCGCGAGATTCCGCTGTTTGTGGATGGCGCCCGCCTGGCCTATGCGCTGGCAGCCGATGAGTGCGACATTACCCTGCCCGAGCTGGCGCAGCTGTGCGACGTGTTCTACATCGGCGGCACCAAGTGCGGCGCCCTGTGCGGCGAGGCCGTGGTGTTTTGCGGCATGCACGCTCCGGCGCATCCCATTCCGCGTATTAAGCAGCACGGCGCGCTGTTGGCCAAGGGCCGCCTGACGGGCGTGCAGTTTGAGGCGCTCTTTACCGATGGCCTGTATTTTGAGATTGGTCGCCAGGCGATCGAGACGGCTCAGGCGCTTCGTCGAGTGCTGCACGAGCGCGGCTACCAGTTCTTCTTGGAGACGCCGACGAATCAGCAGTTTGTGATTCTGCCCAACGAGGACATGGCCCGCATTCGCGAGCACGCCTCGATCGAGTACTGGGAAAAGTACGACGAGACCCATACGGTGGTGCGCTTTTGCACCAGCTGGGCCACGACGCAGGAGGACATCGACGCGTTGGCGGCTGTCCTGTAGCTTGATGCAATGACGAGGGCCGTCCTACGCCTGGGTTTGGCGCAGGGCGGCCTTTACTTTTGAGGGAGAGGGGTTGTATGCCCGAGATGTCCGAGCCGACGATTCGCCTGGCGACGCCCGATGATGCGCCGGCGCTGCTTGCCATCTATGAGCCGTATGTGCGCCAGACGGCGATTACCTGCGAATACGAGGTGCCGAGCGTTGAGGAGTTCACCGGGCGTATCGAGCGTACACTCAAGCGCTATCCGTATCTGGTGATGGAGCTGGATGGGCGCCCAGTGGGCTATGCCTATGTGAGCCCGCTTAACAGCCGCGAGGCATACGACTGGTCGGTCGAGACGTCGATCTACCTGGCACGCGATGTGCGCCATGGCGGGCTGGGTCGCAAGCTGCACGACGCGCTCAAGCAGTGCTTGGTCGCGATGGGCATCACCAACATGTGCGCGCTCATCGCCGTGCCGCACGACAAGGACGACGAATACCTGACGCACAACAGCCAGGATTTCCATGCCCATATGGGGTATCGCCTGGTGGGCGCCTTCGATCGCTGCGCTCAAAAGTTCGGCCGCTGGTACGACATGTGCTGGATGGAGCTGGTTCTAGCCGAGCGCACCCCCAACCAACCCAAACCAACCTGGTTCCCCGCACTTGTTGCCCAAGGTTTCAAACCTACCATTTAGGGACAGGTTTTTGGCTGTCTTGCGGTATCAAATCGCCGCAAGAAGTGCAGCGTTCGTACGCTATTTTGACCTGAATCGTCCCTTCGGGACGCCTTGCGAGCTAAGTGAGTAGACTTTTTGGCGCAAGGCGAGCACAAAGCGTATCTGCTTTAGTAAAACCGCAGGTCACGGAGATGGCTGTTTTGGGTGTGCTCGGCGGGTCGCGAAAAGTCTACTCACTTAGGTTTACGGTGCTGGATATTCTGAGCAGGAACAGTTGAGCTTGGACGGCGCGTATTGCCAGGCGATGCCGGCACTTGCGCCATTCTGGCTTGAGATTTTATAAAAACCACAGGTAAAACGCATATTAGTTAGTTTTCGCCTCGTTTAGTGCGCTAACCGATGGGCTCGGTGTATTTGGCGCGGTCGGTGCGCTGGATGCGCTTGGAGATATGGAGCGGGCGGCCGTCGGTGTCGTAGACGTAGTCGGTGATTAGGATCAGCGCCTGCCCGCGCTCGACGTTGAGCAAAAACGCCTCGTTTTGCGAGGCATAGCACACCTCAAAGGTCTTATGCCCCTGCGCCGGCGTACGATGGAACTCCTGGCGCAGCGTGGCGTAGAGCGAACCGTTGATATCGCGATCGATGAGCGACCCAAAGCTTGGCGGCAGATAGGTGGTCTCCAGGCACAGCGGCGCGTCGTCCAGGTAGCGCAGGCGGACAAGTTTGACAAGCTTGCTGCCCGCGGCGGCGTCAAAGAACTTAGCTATGCTGCCGGCCGCCTTGGTAAAGCCCGAGTCCACCGTGCGCGTGGTGGGCTTCATGCCCTGGCCTTCGACCTGCTTGGTATAGCTCGAAAACACCAGGTTGTTCTCGTGGAGCGCGGGCGTGTCGGCCACAAAGGTGCCACGTCCGCGCTCGGTGCGCACCAGGCCCTCGTCAACTAACACCTTAAGCGCGTGGCGCACGGTGCTGCGCGACAGCCCCGATTCGTCCATGAGCTCCATCTCGGACGGCAGCTTGTCTCCGCGTGCGTAGGTGCCGGCGGCGATGCGGTCACGCAGCGTACTCGCCAGACGCTCGTATTGGGCCAAGTTCTTTTTTGACGAAGTGCTCATGCGAACAACCTGTATCTAACTTGTATGCTTACTGAACCAAGCATGTATCCAACATGACAACAAAACCGCTGGTAATGGATTGTCGAAAACTTTACCAGCAAAATTTCTAAGACAAATATAGCATACAACTAGTCGACATAACCAAAACGTGTATGTAACTTGTATGCCATCGAGAGCATCAAACGAGAAGAAAGGCTGATGCACGATGACTACTCAGGAACAGGTTAAGGACGTCGTCTCCCAGGTTTTGGCTGACAAGGCAGACAAGGGCGGCATCAAGCGCGTCGTGTGGATTGGCGCCGGCGGATCCAACGGCGGCAACTATCCTGCCCAGTACTTTATGGAGCACGAGGCCACGCAGGTCGTGAGCTCCAGTTACACCAGCAACGAGTTCGTGCATGCCACCCCGGCCTACGTCAACGAGAACACCCTGGCCGTCGTCGTGTCCATGCGCGGCACCAAGGAGACCATCGTCGCCGCCCAGGTCGCCAAGGACCACGGCGCCAGCACCATCGCCATCTATGTTGACGAGTCCGGCCTCACCGAGGTCTGCGACTACAAGATCCAGTATGACAGCCTGGCCGTTGACGAGTCCTGCATGGGCCGTACCAACTCCGCCGTCGTGACCATGATCGCCATGGAGCTCACGCAGCAGACCGAGGGCTATGCCGAGTACGAGACCGCTATGGCCGCTTTCGACCTGGTCGACCCCATCTATCGCAAGGCCGTCGAGTACACCCGTCCGCTCGCTGCCAAGTGGGCCGAGCAGAACGCCGACAAGCCCTGCATCAACGTCATGGCTCAGGGCCCGCTCTTTGGTGCCGCCTACGTCTTTAGCATCTGCAATGTGCAGGAGATGCTGCAGATCGACTCCTGCACCATCAACACCTGCGACTTCTTCCACGGCCCCTTCGAGATCCTGGACAAGCGCACCTCGCTGTTCCAGCTCATCAGCGTCGGCCGCAGCCGCTGCAACGACGAGCGCGGCATCCGTTTCGTCAACCAGTACGGTGGCGATCGCGTCTATCAGCTCGACGCCAAGGAGCTTGGCCTCAACGACATCAAGGACAGCGTGAGCGAATACTTCAACCACCTGATCTTTGCCCCGATCCTCAACAACGTCTACATGCGTGCGCTCTCCGCCGTCACCCACAAGGATTACATGACGCGCCGTTACATGTGGAAGCTGGATTACTAAGGGATAGAGCGGCCTAACAGCCCAATACCCCTCATGAGTTGCGGTGGAATAGTTCCTGTTTGGGAGCGTGAAGCCTCTGTTTGAGAACTATTTCACCGCAACTGCTAGAGCGGCACTTGGGGACGTTCCCTTTCTGCCGGCACCTGCGACACTCCTTGTTTCAAGAGATTTCCCGTTCGCCGATTTGTGCCTTGAAAAATGTATATAACGACTATAACGTAGCATGAAACATATTGGAAACAGAACCAAGGAGGCTGCGTTGAAGAGAAGCAATATGGGCTATGCGTTGGTGCTGATCGCCGCCCTCATGTGGGGAACCATCGGCATCTTTGTTAACGGAATATCCGCCCTGGGCGTTTCGTCTCAGAGCATGGCGGCCTTTCGCCTGTTGTCGGGTGCCGTCTTGATGGCTCCGGTTTTGGTATTCATGGGTTGCCAGGGAGGTGCTCGTGAGGGAAAAGCCTCGGGTCCCATGGCGCTGTTCAAGGCAAGTCCTAAAGAGCTCGTCCCCTGCGCACTTGTCGGTATCGTCGGTTTGGCCGTCGCCAACACCTGCTATTACGAGTGCATGGGCGAGGTGGGCATGTCCACGGCCTCGGTGCTGCTCTATACCTCGCCGGTGTTTGGCGTCATGCTCGGCCGCGTGCTTTATCGCGAGGGCGTGACCCCCAACAAGCTCGTCGCCATCATCTTTAACATTGTGGGTTGCGTGCTCGCGGTGACGAGCGGGGACCTGTCCGGTTTCCATTTCTCGACTTGGGGCGTCGCGTCGGGTGTGATCGCCGGACTTTGCGGTGCGTTGCTGGCTGTGTTTAGCCGCATGGCCACCAAGACGCTGCATCCGCTGGCGGTGACGTTTTGGGGCTTTGTCTTTGGCGGATGCTTTATGGCTGTGCTTTCTGCTCCGTGGTCCGATGTAGCCGCGGCAATGTCCCCGCAGCTCATTCTGCTGTTCGCGGGCTTTGGCTTTATTCCGACGGCTCTTGCGTACATCTTCTATATGCAGGGCCTCTCTATGGACCTCGAGACGTCGAAGGTGCCGGTCGTGGCTTCGTTCGAAACCGTGGCGACCGTTCTGGTCGGTATTGGCATCTATGCCGAGTCCGCCGGCGCAATCAAGGTCCTGGGCATTGTGCTGGTGCTCGCGTCCATCCTGATCATGAACACCGACTTCTCCAAGCTGCGCAACAGTGTGTTTGTCGGCCATGTCATTGAGAGCATGACCTTTAAGCCCAACGCGTGGTGGACGGAGAAATCGCAGGACATGGATCTGTTCCGCGAGCGCACAGGCATCACGCTGGAGCCCACCGTGCAGGAAAGCCCCTGGTACTTCGTGCGATAGGGGGTTGCGCTCGGTGTCCGACCTGGGGTTATCCAGCCAGCGTCGGCCTACCCAGCCCCAACGTTTCAAGTACGTTAAACCCGTCAACGGTCGATTTTCACCCGCGAACGGTCTTTATACTAATTAGCAATATAAGCAAAGTATAAGACGTTATAATGACCATAACGAAAAGGAGGAGGCAAGATGAATCAGATCATTCTCGCATCTCATGGCGGCCTGGCCGCAGGCGCCAAAGACACGCTCGAGATGGTTCTCGGCGACGTGTCGAACGTCCACGTCGTGTCGCTTGCTCGTGACGACAAGGAGCCCATCACCAATAAGGTGGACGCCATGATCGCCACGTTCAACGCGGACGACACCGTCTATGTGCTGACAGATATGCTCGGCAGCTCGGTTAACAACAACATGGTCGAGCTTTCCAAGAACGGCACGAAGTTCACGGTTGTCAGCGGTTTCAACATCCCGCTGGCGCTCACGCTTGCTATGAGCCCCGCCCCCGTCAAGGGTGCCGAGCTCGCGGCCCTCATCAACGATGCCCGCACCGGTCTGACCAACCCCAACGCACCGGTCGAGGCTGCCGCGGCCCCCACTAAGAAGGCCAAGGCGCCCCGCCACAGCTCCGGTCCCGCCAAGATCGTCCTCGCACGTCTTGACTACCGTCTGCTGCACGGCCAGGTCGTCTTTACCTGGACCACCAAGGTTCAGGCCGAGCGCATCATCGTCGTCGACAACGCTGCCGCCAACGACGACATCAAGAAGGGCGCTCTTAAGCTGGCCAAGCCCCAGGGCGTGCGCCTGAACGTCTTCACCGTCGAGCGTGCCCTCGCCAAGATGGACAAGCTCAACACCCTCGGCGAGCGCGTCATGTTCGTCTTTGGCAACACGGCCGAGATGCTGCAGTTCTGCCAGGGCTACAAGCTCGACGCCATCAACCTGGGCGCCACCGCCAACCACGACGGTGCCGAGCAGGTCGGCGGCAAGGACAGCTCCGTCTTCTTCGACGCCACCCAGAAGGCCGACGTCAACCAGCTGCTCGACATGGGCATCAAGCTCTACGTCCAGCAGACCCCTACGTATCAGAGCGTCGACATCGACGCCAAGCTGTAATCAACCAGGCATTTGCCTGACTGAAAGGAGAAGGGTATGAATACGTTCATCAGTGCGGTGCTCGTCGGCCTCGTCGGCGTGTTCTGCATGTGGGACTCCCGCCTGCTCGGTCGTCTTAACTTCGAGCAGCCCCTCGTTGGCGCTACGCTCGTCGGTCTGCTGCTGGGCGATGTGCCCACCGGCCTTGCCGTCGGTGCCGCCGTCGAGCTCGTGTCCATGGGCCTGGTGCAGGTCGGCGCCGCCGTTCCGCCCGATATGGTCCTGGGCGGCATCGTGGCCGCTGCCTTTGCGTGCCTGACCGATGCTTCCGCCGAGACCGCCATGACGATCGCCATCCCGGTCGCCGTCCTGGGTCAGCTCCTCGGCATCGTGTTCCGTTCGATCATCGCCGCCCTCACCCATGTGGCCGATAACGCGATCGATAACGGTAAGTTCAAGACCGCCTACCGTATGCACATCTGCGCCGGCTCCGGTCTGTATGCCATCATGTACTTCCTGCCGATCTTCCTGGCCGTCTTTGTCGGTACCGACCTGGTCCAGGCCATCGTCAACATGGTTCCCGAGTGGCTGTCCACTGGTCTGAATGTCTCGACCAAGATCATGACCGCCTACGGTCTTGCCCTGCTGCTCACCATGATGATCAAGAAGGGTATGACTCCGTTCCTGTTCATCGGCTTCCTGCTCGCCGCCTACCTCAACCTGTCCGTCATCGCGGTCGCTCTGATCGGTGTGTGCCTGGCTATCGTCTTCATGGGCTTCAAGTTCAACGGTTCCCATGCAGCCGCCGGTGTCGATTCCGACTACGATCCGCTCGAAGACGACGAAGACTAAGGAGGAACACACTAT
>CAUGKA010000020.1 GCA_959599615.1 uncultured Collinsella sp.
CCTTCTGGTTGAGCAGGTTACGTCCGTTCTTGGAACCGCGCGCCTTGCCCAGCTGCACGATCAGACCGTCCTCGGCAGCCACCACGGGCTTTACGTTGAGCAGCGTACCCACGGCACCGGCCGCAGCAGACAGGCGACCGCCGCGCACCAGGTACTCCAACGTCTCGAGCAGGCCGATGACGACCACGCGGTCGCGCACGGCCTCGACAGCCGCCGCAACCTGAGCCGCGCCCTGGCCCTCGTCCACCAGGCGCAGCGCATACTCGACCAGCACGCGCTCGCCCAAGGTCACGTTATTGCTGTCCACGACGAACATGTCGCCGCCCGGCGCCTCGGCAAGTGCGGTGCGGGCACTCTGATTGGTGCCCGAAAGCTTAGCGCCTACGGTAATAATCACAGCCTCATCGCCGGCCTCACGCGCCTCGGCAATCGCCTGCGAAAACGCGTACGGGTTGACCTGGCCGGTCTTGGGCAGCTCATCTCGCTCCACGAGCATCTCGTAAAAGCGCTGGTGATCGATGTCGACGCCATCCATATACACATCGGTGCCAAAGGTGACGGACAGCGGCAGAACGCGCAGAGCGGGGTGCTCCGCCGGCGACATATCGCTTGCGGAATCGGTAATAATGCGGACGGACATAACGAATCCTTTCTTGCGCAGGTCCCGCGCGGGGAATTTTGACAGCAATGCCCCGGCACGGCATACGCGCTCAAACGGGACTATGCAGTTTTTAATGGGAAGCAAATGCCTTGGCGGCCTTAGATCTCACGCAGGGTGTTGAGAATCGTACGCAGCGACGCATACATCTGCTCGCGCTGCTCCACACCCATAGCCTTACCGGTGGTGTCGAGCACCTCGCGAATGATGCGGTCCGCCTCGCTCATGCTCTCGCCGCCCAGAGCGGTCAGGCGCACCGGAGCACGATACTTAACGGCGGCGTCGCCCGAATCATCGACCTCGACGTAGCCGCCCTCCTCCAGATGCGCGAGCGTGCGCGAGACGGCAGCACGGGTCACGCCTGCCATGCGAGCCAGGTCAGCGCCAGTCAGGCCGTCCTTGCTGCGCTCAAGATAGTACAGGCACATAACGTCGGAGCCCTTGAGGCCCAGCCTTGCGCCCTCGGATGTCTTAATGCGCTGGATCTCCTTGTAGAGCCCGCTGATCAGTCCGACAAAGTCCTCGAAACGTGTCTCGTCGTTCTGCTGCATGGGAGACGACCGCCTTTCGCTTACATGATGCTAACGGGTAAACATCTTAGCCGCACGAGGCAACACCCATACCCAAATATCCCATTTGTTAACCCATCAACATAAAAACCACCACAAAGGGGACAGGCACCTTTGTAGTGGTTTTGACCGGCGAACATGATCCGCAGGCGTCGTTACAGTTCCACGCAGGGATTGTCGCGGGTCACAAGCGTCTTAACGACAACCGTCGCTCCCAGATAGCGCTCGAGCAACTCGGCGAGACGATCAACGGCAGCCTGGCAATCCCCCATCCGCTCGGGCTCCACGCACTCAATCGCCAGGAATGCATCGGCCGAATCGTCGGACAGCGCCGTGCGAACGCCATCGCGCCAGTTCCAGCAGCGGCATACGGCGCCCGCATCATCGATGTAGGCGAGCTCGCCGGGCAGCGTCGGGTCATCCGTTTCCTCGCCAAGTGGCAGGAACGCATCGCCGCCGTCAGTCACCTTCAAGCGAAGATCCCCCTCAATCGCATGCAGGTCCTCGCCGCCAACGGGCAGCGCGTAGGTCAGCGACACCGTGTTGTAGATGTCCACCGCGGGCGTAATGTGGCCCACCGGTTTGCCCTTGAGCACGCGCTTGAGCAGGTTCTCAATTGAGCAACGCGCGCCCTTTTTGGTCTTGAACAGCCGATAAGCCTCGCGCCATGCCTTGACCGGTGCGTTCTCGCTGATAGTATCGCTGGTCAGATGACGCTCCGCGTCGATATTGGCGCGGTCGAGCAACGCCGCAATCGCGTCCACGTCCTCTTGAGGAATCTGAGCCGCGGGCTTCATACCCTTTACGACCACAACACCGACAGCCGCCTGCGGAAATAGCTCCCAAAACGAATCCTCGGCAACGAAACTCTTCATGCGCTCTCCCTTCATCGTGCGCGCCCGAGCGAGGGCGCCTAAACAAAAAGCGCCCTTACGACGGCCACCTTCAAAGTCCTACGGTGCCGCCACAAGAGCGCTTACGCTGCCCCCATCCGGAGAAGGGAGCGATATGTCAGGCGTATCGTAACCCGAGTCATCCGCGCAAGTAAAACCACCACAAAGGTGCCTGTCCCCTTTATGGTGGTTTTGGGTCTGAAGCAACGTTAGTGTCGGAGTCCCAGCAGGCCGCGGCCGCGATGACGGGCGTCGGCGTGCGCCTGAGCGTGCGGACCGGCGGCCTTGACGGACTCGGGCAGGTGCGAGTACTTCTTCTCGAAGTTCTCCTCGAACATCACGGCCAAGTTGTGCGCGGCCTCGTCATAGCGCGCGGTGCTCTGCCAGTACTGGCGCGGCACCAGGATGCCGTCAGGCACACCGTGGCACGTCGTGGGAATGTCGACGTTAAAGATATCGTCGTGGACGAACTCGCTGTCCTCGATGGTGCCGTCGAGGGCGCGCGCGACCAGGGCGCGCGTGTAGGCCAGCTCAATGCGATGGCCAACGCCGTAGCCGCCGCCGATCCAGCCGGTGTTGACAAGGTACACACGCGTGCGGCCGTCGGCGATGCGCTCACCGAGCATCTTAGCGTAGACCATGGGGTCGAGCGGCATAAACGGCTCGCCGAACAGCGAAGAGAACGTGGGCGTGGGCTCGGTGACGCCGACCTCGGTGCCGGGGATCTTGGCCGTAAAGCCCGTCACAAAGTGATACATGGCGGCGTCGGCCGTCAGGCGCGAGATGGGCGGCAGCACGCCAAAGGCATCGCAGGTCAGGAAGAGCACGACGCTTGGAGTGGTGCCCATGCCCTTGGTCCACGCGTTGGGAATGTGCTCCACAGGGTATGCCACGCGCGTGTTGTGCGTGATCGAGATGTCGTCGTAGTTGGGCTTGCGGTTCTCGTCGAGCACCACGTTTTCGCAGATGGCACCAAAACGAACGGCATTGAAGATCTCGGGCTCGTGGAACGCGTCCAGGCCCTCGCACTTGGCGTAGCAGCCGCCCTCGATGTTGAAGATGCCCATGTCGGACCAGCCGTGCTCGTCATCGCCGATCAGCAGGCGCGTAGGGTTGGCCGAAAGCGTGGTCTTGCCGGTGCCCGACAGGCCAAAGAACACCGCGGTCTCGTGCGTGACGGGATCCATACTGGCCGAGCAATGCATGGGCAGCACGTCGTCCTCGACGGGCAGCAGGTAATTCATGACGCTGAAGATGGGCTTTTTGATCTCGCCGGAGTAGCCGGTACCCGCGACCAAAATCACGCGCTCCTGGAAGTTGATGACCACGGCGGCGCTGGAGTTGAGGCCCTTGATGGCGGGATCGCACTGGTAGCCCGGCGCGGCGAGCACACAGAAGTCCGGCTCGCCGGTGCGCGCGATTTCGCGGGCAAGCGGGCGGGCGAGCATCTGCTTAATGAAGAGTGCCTGGCTGGCGCGCTCGCAGGCGACGAGCAGTCGGCGCGTGTGGTTGCGGTCGGCGCCCGCCATGCCGCGGGTAACGAACACATCGCGCTCGTTGAGGTAGTCGACGATACCAGCCTTGATGGTCTCGTAGCTCTCGATCGAAAGCGGGCGGTTGACGGCGCCCCAGGCGATCTTGTCGTGGACATCGGGGGTGTCGGCGATAAAACGGTCGTTGGGCGAGCGTCCGGTACGCTCCCCCGTCTCGATCACCAGTGCGCCGTTGGAGGCCATGCGGCCTTCTTTACGGCGGATAGCGCGCTCGACGAGCTCGGCTGCCGGCAGGTCAACCAGCAGGCGGGGCTGGTTCTCGGCGGGGTCTTCGACCAGCGTAATGCCAAAGTTGGACAGAACTTCTGCAGGGGTAACACCAGGCATGGGGCCTCCTTTAAAAACGCGACACGTGGACGCGGCGCGCACTTTACTCACGTAAAGCCCGTTGTACCCGATATGCAAAAACGTTTTTGCGGCAACGACGAAGCGCCCGCCCAACGGTCAAAAATCGCACGCAAGCGGCCTAGTCATTGGGGACGTTCTTAAATGACCAGTCGTTGGGGACACTCATGAACAGGCAGCAACCAAGGAGTGTCCCCAGATGCCGGCACTTAGGGACGTTCCCAAAGTGCCGGCAAATAAGGAACGTCCCCAAGTGCCGACCGCACGTTTACCGACAAATTACAGCCACCCGCCGAAATTATTGAACAACCTGCTCAAAAACACGAATGGACACCACCGCGACTATACTAGAGCGCAGCAAGAGAAAGGAACCGCCTTGAGTATCACGCCTCTCGATAGCATCCGCCGCGCCATCGCCCGCCGCAATGGCGTCGCCGACCCCGCCGTAGCGAGCAGCGGCACCGCAAAGGCCCAGGGCGGACGCATCGAGAACGGCCTGTTCCCCGCCTCCCACACGGCCGAAGAGCTCGCGCGCATCCAGGAGCTGAGCCAGCGCAACGCAGGCGGCCCCGACAGCAGCCAGGCCACGCGCCGTCGCCGCGAGCGCGATCGCGAGCCCGGACCCATCCACCGCATGGTCAACGCCTGGTGGAACCGCCTGCTCGGCGCTGTCTACGGCGGCGGCTTCTCCACGCAGGAAGCAGAATACGAGGAGCACGCCACCCGCCGTGACTATCTCTGGAATACCCTGGGCACCGCCGTGTGGGGCTTCGCGTTTCCCCTGCTCACCATCGTGTCCACGCAGCTTGTGGGCGCCGAGGAAGCCGGTAAGTTCTCCATCGCCTTTGTCACCGGCACGCTCATCATGATCGCGTGCAACTACGGCGTGCGCAATTTCCAGGTCTCGGATATCGGCGAAACGACGTCCTTTGCCTCCTACCAGCTCAACCGCTGGCTTTGCGGAGCGCTCGCCCTAGGCTGCGGCCTCATGTACAGCAGCGCCCGTGGCTATGACGCACAGATGGCGACGATCGGCCTGGGCGTCTACCTGTATAAGGTGATCGACGGCGTGGCGGACGTGTACGAGGGCCGCCTGCAGCAGGCCGATAAACTCTACCTGGCCGGCATGAGCCAAACGCTACGCTCCGTCGGCGTCATCGTGGTCTTTAGCGTGGCGCTGTTCCTTACGCGCAGCATGCCAATCGCGGCCATGGCCATGGGTGTCACCGCCATCGCCTCACTCGTGCTGGTCACCGCCCCGCTCGCCCTGCTCGAGACGGAAAAATCACGCCGCGTGAGCCTGCGCGAGGTCGGCCACCTGTTTGTCCAGTGTGCTCCGCTCTTTGGCGCGCTCTTCCTGTTCAACCTCATCGAGAGCATGCCCAAGTTTGTGATGGAAGGCACGCTGGCCTACAAATTCCAGCTGTACTTTAATGCCTTGTTCTTTCCGGCGCAGGCTATTTTGCTGAGCATCGGATTTGTCTATAAACCGCAGCTTTTGCGTCTGTCGAGCATTTGGGCGAATCCGCGCAAGCGTCGCCGTTTTGACTTGATTATTATTGCCGTTATGGCGCTGATCGTGGCCATCACCGGCGTGTGCGCCGCATTTATGGCAGGCCCCGGCATTCCCCTCATGAGCTTTATGTACGGCCTCAACTTTGAGCGCTACCGCACATTGGCGCTGCTGATGGTCGTCGCCGGCGGCGTAACTGCAGCCATCGATTTTATCTACGCCATTATCACGGTGCTGCGCCACGCTGGAGACGTCACCAAGATCTACCTGATCTGCTTTGCCGTGAGCGTGGTGCTCCCGGTGATCTTGATCAACCTGCTGGGCCTGATGGGCGCCGTGGTGAGCTACCTGGCGGTCATGGCCCTACTGCTGGTGTTGCTGATAATCGAGTACGCCCACATCCGCCAACGCATCGAGCGCGACCGGAACCCGTACGGCGCCTAATTTACTGCCCCCGATACCGGAATTTGCGATGGAATCACCCCGGTTGGGGTCTCGTTGCGAACAATCTGCATCACGCAAAACTAAGTGAGTAGACTTTTACCGAATCCCCGACCACACCGACAAAGCACAAGTTTGTGACCTGCGGTTTTATTGAGGCAAATATGTTGGGTGCTCGGCATTTCCAAAAAAGTCTACTCACTTAGCCAGCGGGCAGCCAAAAAAGAACCGTCGCGACGTCGTTTGACTCCGTTGCGACGGTTTTTCGAGCATTTTCGCGCTGCCGCGGACGCAGACGCTCCTCATTTCTTGCGCATACCGAGCAAGAAGGCGCTAATCTCCGAAAGTAATCAAAAAGGCCCCGTCCCAAATTGGCTACCCTTTGCACCGATTATTCGCCCGGGTTGATGTTCGCGTAGAACTCGGCCCCGTCGTTTAGACGCAGGATACCTACGCGGCCAAACTCCGACCCAGTGGCGGCGGCGCAGTCGATGTCGATGCGGTCGGGCACGCCGGCGGTATCCTCGCCGCCCAAGCGCACAATCTGTCCGCGCCCCGACTCCTCGTCGAGTCCTGCCAGGCCGCCTACCTCGCAATAACGCCCGAGCGACACCGTTGGCGTGTGACCGCTCACCACGACCGGACCCTTGCCCTCGGCAGAAAGCAGCCCCGTCGGTGCATCCCAATAGCCATGGCGAATCCACAGCAGGTCATCGGACGACTGCACGGCAAGCATCTGCTTCAGCAGTTCGCGATCGGCGCCAACCGCTCCGGCACCATCGGCACAATCCACGTCGTGTTCAAGCAAAAACGCCCGGGCCGCCTCGGTTTCAATACCGGCATGCACCAGCAGGTACGAGCGCTCATCGGTCTCGGCCACCGCATACAGCGGCAGCCCGGCCATCCAACGTACAAGCTCCTCGTACGCCTCAAATTCCATGTCGTTAAGCTGCTCGCGCGTCGTCCAGCCACCGTTGATATCCCATGTCTCGGCATCGAGCGGGTCCTGGCCAATAATGGCATCGAGCATGATCTGCTCATGGTTACCCTTGAGCACGCGCGCGTTGGGCAGCGATCGCACTAGCTTAATAACACCGACCGGATCGGGCCCGCGATCAATCATGTCGCCCAGCACATACAGCGTATCTTCGGACGCCAGCGAAATCTTGGAGAGGGCCTCGTCAAGCGCACGCACGTGTCCGTGAGCATCAGATGTCACATAGATCGCCATGGAACGCCTTTCCCTACCTTGTGGCCGAAGCCTGGAGCCGCAACTAAAACTTCAAGTTGAACTTAAACGTTTCCCATTGTACTCCGTTGCAATAAAGCTGGGAAGGGCCACGCGTCGTCAGCGGTCGCCAACGCCCGCGCGCGCCGTTCACGGTGCACCGCCGGTAGCTGCTCCCCGACCAGCGTCGCACACGCCGCAGCCTCGTGTCGAAAATGCGCACGCCCACAATCCGCCCCCATAAACCCACCACCTTTGGGTACAAATAACCGCAGACAACTGACCGTGCCACGCCAACCACCCAGGAGCGGACACTATCCATGAACCAGATACTTCTCTTTATCGGCCTCGTCATCATTTTGTGCCTGACGATCAAACCCGTCGGCAAAAAGCTCCCCTTCCCCACCCTGCTTATCTTTATCGCGCTGGGCATGCTGCTGGGCGTCAACGGGCCGGCGCACATCGACTTTAGCAACTACGCGCTCACCGAAACCGTCTGCAGCACGGCGCTGTTGTTCATCATGTTCTACGGCGGTTTTAATACCAACATCGATCGCGCCAAGCCCGTCGCCGCGCCCGCAGTGCTACTGAGCACCCTCGGCGTTATCGCCACCGCCGGCATCACGGGCGCCTTTGCGCACTTTGCTCTGGGCTTCGACTGGATCGGCGGCCTGCTGCTGGGCTCGGTCGTGGCATCGACCGACGCGGCGAGCGTCTTTAGCGTGCTGCGCGAGCACAACCTGTCGCTAAAGGGCGGCACCGACTCGCTGCTCGAAGTCGAATCGGGCTCCAACGATCCCGTCGCCTACATGCTCACCGCCGTGCTCGCCACACTCGCGGCCGGCGGCGACATCAACATTCCCGTGCTGCTGGCCAAGCAGATCATCCTGGGCGTGGGGCTGGGCCTTGCCATCGGCTGGACATCCAGCCGCCTGATTGAACGCGCACACGCAACGGCCGAGGGCGCGCAGACCATCTTTCTGTTCGCCGTGGCAATCGTCGCCTACGCGCTGCCGAGCTATCTGGGCGGCAACGGCTTTTTGGCCGTGTACCTAGCCGGCATTGTGCTGGGAGCCAGCGATATCACCGGCAAGGTCGAGATGGCGCACTTCTTCGACACCCTTACCGAGATGGCCGAGATGACCATCTTCTTCTTGCTGGGCCTGCTCGTGACGCCTGCGCGCCTGCCGCAAATGCTGCTACCAGGCCTGGCGCTCATGGCGTTTATGCTCTTCGTGAGCCGCCCCATCGCCGTGGGGCTGCTGCTAGCGCCCTTTAAAACCAACCCTCGCCAGGTTGCGCTCGTAAGCTGGGCGGGTCTGCGCGGCGCGGCCTCGGTCGTCTTTAGCCTCTTTGCCCTGGTGGCCGGTGTTCCCGGCGGGCACGACTTGTTTGACCTGGTGTTTGTGATTGCTGTGTCGAGCATTGTGGTGCAGGGCTCGCTGCTGCCAGCGGTGGCGAAGAAGCTCGATATGATCGATGCGGCCGGCGACGTGCGCCGCACGTTTAACGATTACCGCGACGAGGACAGCATGTCGTTTGTCAAGCTCAAGGTGGGCACGGACCATCCATTTGCCGGACGCTCGCTCGCGGACATCGGCAGCGCCACGGACATGCTCGTGGTCCTGGTGCTTCGAGACGGTGCGCACCCGGTGCTGCCCAACGGCGATACCGTCATCGAGGAAGGCGACCTTCTGGTGATGGCCGCGCCGACGTTTGAAGAGCGTGCCGAGGTTACGCTGCGCGAGGTCACCGTGACGCCCCACGGTCGCCTGGCTGGACAGCGCCTGCGCGACGTGCCGCAAGGCAAGCACCCCTTTATCGTGGTGATGCTCAAACGCGACGGCCAAACCATCATCCCCGACGGCAACACCCTCATATACGCCGGCGACGAAGCCGTCATCGCCACGCTGGCGTCGTAGCGACCAGGGGGTAGCTAATTTGGGACGCTCTTCTTTCTAATTTCTTTTAGTAAGCCTTTTTTAAACGCAGTACTACCACCAAAAAACTTCTGGTCAGTATTAGTCTGCTTATTCGCCTGATATTTCAGACTCGTGAACTCAATGGTACAGATATAGTCCGCCGCTTGAGCCAAATAGTAATCCGATGAAGTTGTCGGCTTATAGATAACTGCATTTTTAGCCAAAGCGTAATCGATTGCCTTGTGAAGCGCACTCGAAACCGAACCCTGTCCTCCGTCGTAGTAAATCTTTACAGCATCAAACTGCTGAAACCAACTCAAATTGTCGAATATGAAATCGATGATTTCACGCCGCATCGCATCAGCAATCTGTTTAAGAGTTCGGTACCGATGCGTCTTGAATACAAACACCTTGTACGAGATGGGCAAATGTCGAAACATAACTCGAAATAGTGAAAACAACCTTTTTCTCTCACTGATGTCCAAGTCCTTGAACTGATCTTTTCCATTCATGAGAGGAGAAGCATGGAACGGAAGAAGCGGCAATCCGCTTTCGACTACCGCCCTTTCATATTTCTTTATTCCCTCAGCGATGGGAATATCTTGTTCATGAAAAACAAAGGCCACAAGATAGTATCTTTCACGAAGATCATCGCTTCCAGATTCATCAATAAAGATACTCAGCTCTCGCATGGGCAATCCTTAATAAAAAAGCCGGGGAAAACGTCCCCGGCACTTGGAAGCCCTCTCTTAAGAGATGACCACCTAATTTATACCATGAAGTTGGACGTATGTTCAAGCTTGAGTATAAAATACAAACATATGTTCGTCAATAACAAAGATGGCAATCATTCAGCGTTGTCGTCGACGGCAAAGTCTCGGAGGTCGAGGCCTTCGCGTTCGGCTCGGGCTAGAAGCTCTTGGGGCGACTCATCCTCGATATCCACTACGTCGAGCATAGCGGCCGGAAAGCCCACGCCGGCTGCACTCCCCGCACGGTCAAGCAGACTCTCGCGCAACTGGTCAACATCAATGTCGATCTTCATGGTGAAACCTCCTATCAGGCCAGGCACCTACTCGGCAGCACCGAGCGCATCTACGGCAGCAACAAAAGCCGCAGCCTGCTTCTCGTCCATCTGTACCGCCAAGCGCCCCGCCGGCTCGTCATAGGCAAACTGCACCTTATCGATAAAGCAATCCCAAGCACGCTCGTCCACGCACACGGCGGCCTCGCAATACTGACTGAGCTTTTTGAGTCCATACCAAAACGCATTCACATAGCGCGCGGGATCCTCGTCCAGCACACCATCGTAGCGACGCGCGTTAAACTCATACATGCGCGCCACGGCAACCTCGAGCGAATCGCCGCCATCGGCCGAAGCCTCGTCCACAAGCTCAGGGATAGCAACCTCGCGCCGAACATTGTGCCTGGTAACACCGTCATACTCGCCCACCAAAACGTCTTCATCAAACCGAGAATCGTAGTCAATATAACTACTGCCGCGGCAAATCCCATGCAGCGAACCGACGCCAAAGGCACGGAACAACCCACCGTCGGCAACAACGCGCCTATAGGTCTCAAACGACTTCTGAACCTGAGCGAGCAACTCGGAAAGCTCCCCGGCATCGCACGCCGTCTCGCACACAACGCAAGCAGACTGCGGCAACGACACCGGCTCCACCGCGCTCCCCGCAACGCGGGCAGCGCGCTCGGCCCGATACGCTTGGGCAGCCAAGCGCGCTCGCTGCGCAGCGCCGCGCACGTTGGTAAGCTCGCGCTCCTGCGCCACATCGCAGGCAACATCGCCAGCCAAATCACTCGCAAGCCCGTCGGCACCCCGCGGCCCGGTCGCACTCAGCTCGGACTCAAATGTCGTCGTGATCATGTCGGCAAGATCCGTTGCGTCGGCGGCACAACGCAGCTGCTCCAACTGCGTACACAGCAGATCGGCATCCAGGGGCACGGCATCCACAACGCGCACGTCGCTCAGACGTGCCACGCCCTGCAGCACCAAAGTCCCCGCGGCATCGTATGCAGCGCGAACCCTGTCCGCCGAGTTGGCACGTAGCTTTACCTCGATAAACGCAAGCGTCTGCTCCAGGCGGGCCAACAGCTCGGCCTTGTCCTCCATGCGCAAAAAGGCAGCATAGCGCCGCTCCATCTGCAACGGGCCAGCAACGCCCACCTGCTTACGAGCACGCGCAAGCGACTCAGCCTCAACGCGGCGTACATATCTGTCGACGGCCTGCACGGCAGACTCGCGCGCAGCGCGCTCGGCAGCCTCAACGCCCTCGATCACGCCCAGCAACTCGCGGGAGCGCGCCTTGCGCACCAACTCCCCGCGATCGTACTGCTCAAGCGCCGTCTGACGCTTGGCTACCGACTCAAAGCCAAACAGCTCATCGAGCAACTCGCCAACAGAACGCTCTTCCACCATGGCAAGGCCTCCTCACACGCAGCGCGCCAACATACTCGCAGGCTCACGCGCACGTCAAACGCCCCGCACGCGCAAGCCCGCACGCTCGCACCCCTACAGATCCAGCGCCTTCTTCGCAGCATCGACCGGATCGCCATCCATGTAGAACACCGGGCTCAACCCCGAGATAATCTCGGACGAAACACTCTGTAGGCCCGCGATGGCGCTCAGCGGCAAAATCACGCGCTTGGCACCGGCATTTTTGGCCACGCGCATAATATCCTCGAGCCCGCGGATCTCGTCCATAGAGCCCGACATGCGCAAGATTCCCGGAATCGCCAGCGCGGGCATCACCGGACGGTTACACGCCGCAGAGCAAAGACCCACAAACTCGGCGAGCGAAACCTCCTCGGACAAGCCCTTGCTCTGCAAGTCGTTGTAGAACAGTAAGTAGTCCTTGGAGCCAATGTGCATGCCCGGCGCCACGCGGTTCGCCAGGTTCACAAAGTTGTCGAACGCGGCCTCCAGCGTATCGCGCACCGGCTTGTTAAAGGCCACGCCCTCGTGCTTAAACTTGCACTCGCCGGCAACAGCCTTGTTCTCCAGCTTGTACACGGCAACCTCGCCGCCCTGCGACCTGCCCACGCCAAACACGTGACCGGACAGTAGCGGCCCGTCGGGAATCAGCGTATCCTCGGACTGCTCGGGCACGCGCACCACGTGCACGTCCTGCGGATTGTCGGCATCCATATAGCCCAGGTTGACGTCGATAAACTCGACGCCCGCCATAATCTTGAGCTGCTCCTTTACGCGGCGACGGCCCTCGATGGCGTAGTCCAGCAGCCAACGAACGTCGTCCTTGTCCATAGCCTCGTCGGGAAACAGCAGCTTGGCCAGGCCGCTAAAGGTCTTGCGCACGGCGATCTCGTCACGCTTGTTAAAGTCGCTGTTAAAGCGGAAGTAACGGTCGATATGATGCGTAAAGTCCTTGCGGCGCATCTCCTTGCAAAACTCCGACAGGCAGTCGGTAATCAGGCCGTAATGCCCGGTCAGCAGGCTCGAGCGCATCTTGGGAATCTCCCAACCCGGCAGGTAATAGTGGATACGGTCGAAGAAGGCCGAATCGTTGTTAAACTCCGGCGGGAACGGATCAAACAGGTGCGTGGTCTTAAGAACGTTTTGCACGGTGTCGTTGATGTTGCCCTCAAAGACCATGGAGGCATCGGCGTTAATCTGGTCGCGGCCGCGCGCGTAGCTGCCACTCGCCATATAGTCCTTCATGATCTGCACGGCGTTGGTGTCCTTAAAGCGCATGCCGGCGACCTCGTCGAACGTCACGCAATCCCAATGGCCCACCAGGCCCACGCGATCGGCGCGCATGGAGTTCATACGGCCGAACAGGTTGGCCGTGGTGGTCTGCCCGCCCGAAAGCAAGATGGCGTAGGGCGAAACCTCTTTGTAGATATGGCTCTTGCCGGTGCCGCGAGGACCAAGCTCGCACAGATTGTAGTTGCGCTCGATCAGCGGCACCATGCGCTCGATAAAGTGCAGGCGCTCCTTCTCCGAAAGCTCGCTGGGCTCATAGCCGGCAGAGCGCAGCAGCATGTTGAGCCACTCGTCGCGCGAGAAATACTGACGCTCCTCGATCATTGCGTCCAGGTCCAGGTTGGGCATCTGGATAGGCGTGAGCGACGCCACGCTAAACGGAGAGTCCTCGGGCCCGCGCTTTTTGCGCTTGGCCTTGGAGCGGCGCGGCGCATCGTCGCCAAAGACTTCCATGCCAAACTCGTCTTCCTCTTCCATGGGACGACGATACTCGATGCTCATAATGCACCAAATACCACCCTGGAGAATCTTGGAATAGTCGCGCACGTACTCGGCCGGCATCACAAACGGCTCAATGGTCAGATTGGCAAACGACGCCACGTAGATGTCTTTGTACTCGTCGAGCTTGGCCGTCACCTTATCGATGATGGTAAAGCGACCCAGCTCGCGGATTTTGGACTTAATGCGCTCGGACTCGTCGGGACGCACGTAGTTATCGGTGAGGATTTTGCGGATGCGCCCCAGGCCCTCCGCCACGGCGTCCTCGTCGTCGGTTGAGCAGTACATGCCCAGCAGGTACTCCAGCACAAAGGTAGGCACGTTGGCGCCACGCTTCATAAGGGCCGTGAGGTCCTTGCGCACGATCTTGCCGCCAAAGTGCTCGAGCAGCTTGCCGTCCAGTACATCCATGTCATAGCCGTCGTCCTCGGGAGCCTCGGCCACTGCCTGGGCGTAGCCATCGGTCGAGGACTCGTCCTCGGCGGTCGCCGCAGCCTCGGCGGGCGTCGCAACCTCAACGGGTACCGCGGTCTCCGTCGGCTCCGGAACAGGCGCGGCGGCCACGGCCTCCGCGGCGGCCTCAGCCTCCGGGGCAGGCACAGCCTCCCCTACAGGCACCGCAGCCTGCGCCGGCACATCCACATCAATCGAGGGAACTTCCCACAGATCGTCGTCATGGCTATCAAACATAGGGCACACTCCTAAAAACCAAAATCAGCAACAGGGGCAAACGAAACAGCGATGGTGTACGTCTCGCGCCAAACGATCTTGCCCGTCTCGCGCTCACGGCAGACCAGATAGTACGGGTCCTTGGCCGAGAACCCACCCGCCGCATGCAGCGCAAACTTGGCATGCACCACGCGCTCCTGCGAGTTAGCAGAAGTCTTGTTGGCATGCGCTTTGACCGTATCGCTCACCTCGTTGCCGCTTGCGTCGGTAAACACCAGCTCGTACTCGCACGGCAAGACCTTGCCTTGGGCGGGCTCTTCCTGGATCAGGTTGACCGAGAAGAGCGAGTTGGCCACACGGCGCCCCTCGCTCAGCACGCGAAGCGTCGCCGCGCGCGTGTCGACAAAGTCCTTGGAACCCGAGCGTGCACGCCAAAATCCGATAACAGGCACGCAGAGCTCCTGCAGGCTCATGCCGCCGTGGACGTAGTTGTTAGTCCCGCCGGGACGCCTAATGTGCACGTTCTCGCGCGGGGCAAACCCCTCAAAGCCGGCACCCAAACGTCCAATGTCAACATTAACAAACACCCCGCGCACCTCGTCAGAAAGCTTGGTCACGGCCTCGTTGGGCACAACCAGATGACGCTTGCCGTGCATGACGGGAGCGTCAAGGAAGGGAAGGTCTGGCTTGCCGAGCATCTGGCACTCGCTGAGCTCCCGACGCGTGTAGATAAAGCCGTGGTCCGCCGTTATAACAACACGCGCGCCCGGGGCGTCGGTGCACACGCGGCGCGCCAACGCGGCAAGTTCCTCCACGGTGTCCGCGCAGGCATCGAAGACGTCATCCTGCGTAGCGGCCTTCTCGCCCGTGGCATCGATCTTGTTGTGGTAGAGATAAACGAGCTTGGAGTCTTTGAGCAGCGCCTTGCGCTCGGTTCCCGCCATGTTGAGGTATGCGCTCGAGCGCAAGGCGCGAGCCGTGGACTCAACGTGGGTAAGCACAGCCTCGCGCTGCGGAGTCGTCGCAGTGGGCATGCCGTCAGCCAGCACAAACGAGCCATCCGCTGCAAGCTTAAGCGCTTGGTGCGGCAGCAGCGCAGGCATACCCACCTCGGTAATGGAGGGAAAGACCGCCTGCATGCTAGAGACCTTGACGTTACCGCCGCGCTCGCGCTCGAGCAGCGCCGCGACGTCGCAGGCCACCTCATAGCGCAGCGCGTCGCTCACGATAACGACCGTCGTTTTGGCAGAGCCCACAAAGGCGGGCAGCACATGCCAGTAGAACTCATCCTGCCGTTCGGGCCCCTCGATGTAGCCGCAATCGGCCCACTCCCCTTGCGCAGCGGATGTCCAGCAGGCATTGGCATCGGCCAAGAACCAGTTACTGTAGAGATTCTCCGCCCAGTCCACTACGGCTCGGGCAGGCTCCTCGAGCACATCGCACTCGACGGAGCGTGCCCGCAAATACGCGGTGCACATATGGCGATAGGCAGCGTCCATGGCATACCAATCGGACGTGTAGGCATCCCACACCCGCTGGGGCTGCGCCAGATGGAACCCGCCCGCGTGCGCCTGCCTAAACGCACACACATCGGCCACGGCGACAAGCAGGTCAAAGTAGCTCTCGACACGGCGGTACCAGCTCAGGTCGCAGCGACGCGCCGCAAAGGTGCGCGCGTCCTCAACACGGTCCGCGCCCTGAGCAAACGAGCAGAACAGTTGCGAGAGCACGGCCTCATTGACGCACGGGAACACATCAAGCGAGGCTATCACATCGATCGGCAGGGCCTCAAACCGCGCAAAGAGCCCGCGGGCGTCCTCCACCAAACGGCAGATCTCAAATAAATCCTCGCTCGACACCTGGGCATCGGCAGCCTGGTCCCACGTGCGCACCGCCTCAAGACAATAGGGACCATAGGCAGGAGCCGCAAAACGCTCGAGTCCCTTGAGCGCTCCCTCGGGAAGCGCTGTGGATGCCGCCGTAAGAAGCACATGGGATGCCAGTGCAAGCAGCGAATCACGCTCATACAGCGGCCCCTCAAACCCATAGCAACGCACAATGAAGGCAGAAAGGACATCGCGCACGCAGTACTTGTCCGCCAACTCGGCCAGTGCATCGGGGCCCTCGTGCAGCAGCGTGGTCATGCAACCGCGCAGCACAAACGCGGGCCGCGCGTCGCCAGGCTCTTTACCGCCAAAAATCACCGTAAGGATGCCGAGTTCGATATCGGATGCGCCCGAGGCATGCGGAACACACGCGGCAAACTTAGCGCAGCGGGTCTTGGCGTCAAAGAACGCCTTGTGCTCGCGCAGACTCTCGCGCACGGCGTCGATATTCTCAATACCCAGCTGATCGGCCAAAAGCGAAAGATAGTCAGCCTGGAACCGATCGGCATACAGCTCAACATCGGCAAGCCAATCGCCCTCAAGCCTGCCGCGCGGGCAACGGCGATACAGCAAGATATCGCTCGCAGGGTCATCGCGGTTGATGAGCTTCTTGACGGCAAACATGCGGCCCTCGCAGGCCTCGACAAACCGCACCGGACGCTCAAAGTCACCGTGAGCAGGCATAACGCCATCATCGGCCCCCGCGCCGTCGAAACCCTCGGCGGCCAATCGCTCAAACTCAGGAGCAAACTCACCGTCCGCATCGTGCCAAACCACAACACGGCGCGGCGCGCATGAGGACAACGGCTGCAAAAAACGCAGCTTGAGCTGTTCTTCTACATCGATCTTGGGCATGAATATCCTTACCGTATTTGCAGTTACTTAATCTTTGCCAGCACATCCTGAAACTTGGCGTAGTTGACCTTAACGCCATCATCCAGGTCGATCTTAATCATCTGGTCTGCCAAGTGGTGCAGCTTCTCCTCGTAGCCAATGGTCTCTTTGAGCTGGTCATTGAGTTTTTTCACGCGCTTATCCAAGCGCACGCGCTCGCCGCGCTCGGCACTGGCAAGGGCATCGTTGGCATAGCCGATCTGGGCACGGTAACGCTCCTGCTGCTCATGCACATAGTCGGTGCGGATGCGAGCCAACAGGTCGGGCTGATAGCGATGCATGTAAACAAGGCACTTGAAGCCGTTCTTTTTGCCGCTATCGAACAGCCAGTAGATGGGGCGCTTCCTATAGGTCTGGCAGTGGTCCTTAAAGAAGTCCTTCAAAAAGTAGGTGCGGATTACCTCGCGCGAGGTACCCTTGCCGCCGAGCGACTCGGCAATAAAGACCAGGTTCTGCTCGAGCGTCTCCTCGCCGTACACGGTGCGCACAAAGTCGATAAAGTAGCGCACGACGTCGTCGTCAAAGTACTCGTCATCGGTGATGGGCAGCACGTTGTCGGCATCGGGCATAAAGGTCACGTGCGCGGGATTGGGCATCTTGGCCAGATAGTCGTCGACCGTGGCACCCTGATCGGCCAGGACCAGGCCATCCACGTCCAGCGAATAGCGACCAAACATGCAGCCCACGGCGTAGCTTATGAGCGACGTGATCTCGTCGCGCTTGGTGCGCACGTATTTATTGCCCTTATAGCTCTCGGGAATCTCATCGGCGGTGTCGAAGATGCGCGCCACCGAGACATACTTGTCCTCGACCTCGATGGGCACCTCGCCCTCCATGTTGTAGATCTTGGCAAAGATTCGGTTGAGTTCCTCCTCGTTAGCGCGAAGCTGCTCAAAGCGAGCATTGACCTCGGCCTTGCGGGCCTCGTATTTTTCTTGAAGTAAAGTGGCCATATTTGACCGCCCTCTCATTTAAAAACGCCGACTAATTTCATTTAAAAGGTCACTTTCGAGAGACAGCGAGCCTCTTTGCGATAAAAAACGTTGGAAGTTCATTCGACACACCGTTCTTCGCAATCAAAGATGAAACATCTCTTACTCACTGATTTGCGTCACCAGTAAGTTCCCATTTTCGATTAGAACGTGAATAAGCAATAAGCCCTTGGGCCTTCAGCTCACCAAGTAATTTATCTAAATTACGCTTAGATAGCTCACAGTCCTTCCCGAGATCATCTTTATTTGAGTAAGTCCCCTTCGATATTCGAGACAAAACCAATTGGCGTTTGTTTTCCCACTCCCGTTCTGAGGTCTCTTTCTTGCGGGCAATTTCTTCCGCCTCGTATATAGCCTCGGACTTAACCACAGCAATCCAATCAATGAGAGTGCTGCATTTAAGAAATAGACGAGAACTCACCTCAAATGAATCCGCTCCAATGAGATCTTTTCCTGGCATACCGTTTTCAAAAGCAATGAAATCTACACCGTTCTTATCGA
>CAUGKA010000021.1 GCA_959599615.1 uncultured Collinsella sp.
GACTTGCAGCGACGGACCTCGGGACGCTCTTACACCACGTCTGCGCGCGCCACCCTAGGCCACTCATTGGGGACAGACTTAAATGACTAGTTGTTGGGGATCAGTCATTGGGGACGTTCTTAAATGACTAGGTGTGGCTGCTTGGGCTAGGCTGTTAGGTCGAGTTCGTAGAGAAAGCTTTCGCGCGGCATGTCGTGACGACGCTCTTCGCGGTTGGCGCGGTGCGTGGCCGTGCGCTTAAAGCCGTGCAACTCGTAGAACTTCCACGAGCAGTTGGAGTCGGTGTACAGGTGCGCCCTCGTCGCTCCAAGCGAGGACAGGTGCGAGACTGCGGCATCGAGCAGAACCGTGCCAACGCCCAGGCCATGGACATCGGGATCGACGGCGAGCAGCGTGACTTCGTTGTCGTGCGGCAACGGGCTGCTCTCGAGCAGGCGGTTGTTGGTTCGGATGGTTGCGCGCACAAACGAGAGATACTCGGCGCAGACATCGGGCTCCAGCTCGCGCATCTGCGAAAGCAGCGCGCGTTCGGTATCCATCCAGTGTTCCTTAACGGTGGCGCCGGAACTCTGTCCCGCGCGCGCGAGCGCAATGCCACGCGCCTGACCGTCGATTACGGCAACCTGCGAAAACGTCGATGACGAAAGGCAATGGGCGAGGTCGCACGCGGCCTCGAGGCGGTTGTACTCATCGTTATCCGAATTGTTATGCCAAAGCTGCTGCAGAATCAGCGCGATGGCGTCGAAGTCTTCGGTATCAAACGGTCGGTAGAGAACCCGCGAGACCATGGTGCCTCTTTCTTTTGCGGATGCATATCGAGCACAATTCTACCACGCTATTGGCATCTAATTATGGTGCCCCTGTGTTCCATGAACTCACCGTGCCCGGTGCCGTGCCCATCCCCTCTGCTCGCAAACTTTTTCTGCACATGCGCCCGTTGCGGGGTGCATCGATGCGCTCGATGCGCTACATTGAATCAGTATTTTCAATGCCGCTGCGCGAGCGCTGCAGATCGACGTATCACCGACTCACAGAGCACGGCGGCGTACCAGACAGGAGGACTGCATGGGATCTGATGTGAAGATCGCGCGCGCGTTGATCTCGGTTACCGATAAGACGGGCGTCGTCGATTTCGCACGGACGCTGGTCGATGACTTTGGCGTCGAGATCATCTCTACGGGCGGCACGGCTCGTGCCATCGAGGACGCGGGCGTTCCCGTAACCCCCATCGAGGAGTTCACGGGCTATCCCGAGATGATGGACGGCCGCGTTAAGACCCTGCACCCCAAGGTTCACGGCGCGCTGCTGGCCCGCCGCGATTCCGAGCAGCACATGCAGGAGGCCGCCCAGCACGGCATTAAGCTGATCGACCTGGTCGTCGTCAACCTGTACGAGTTCGAGAAGACCGTCGCCAACCCCGAGGTCACCTTTGCGGATGCCATCGAGCACATCGACATCGGTGGCCCCTCCATGTTGCGCTCTGCCGCCAAGAACGCCGCGAGCGTTACCGTCATCTCCGACCCGGCCGACTATGATGCCGTCCTGGCCGAGATGCGCGAGACCGGTGGCTGCACCACGCTTGCCACCCGTCGTCGCCTGCAGGTGAAGGTCTACCAGACCACCGCCGCCTACGACACGGCTATCTCCCGTTGGCTTGCCGCCCAGGCAAGCGACGTGGCGGACACCTCTGCCAAGCTCGAGATTTCGCTGGAGAAGGTCGACGACCTGCGCTATGGTGAGAATCCTCAGCAAAAGGCTACGGTCTACCGCTTTGCCGAGGGCTGCGAGAACACCGCGAGCTCTCAGTTCCCGCTTGTGGGCTCCGAGCAGATCCAGGGCAAGCCGCTCAGCTACAACAACTATCTGGACGCCGATGCCGCCTGGAACCTGGTCCGCGAGTTCGACGAGCCGGCCTGCGTGATCCTCAAGCATCAGAACCCCTGCGGTTCCGCCGTTGCCGAGGACATCACGGCCGCCTACGACCGCGCTTTCGCCTGCGATCCCAAGAGCGCCTTCGGCGGCATCATCGCCTGCAACCGCGAGGTTCCCTTTGAGCTGGTTGAGCACTTTGCCGATCAGAACAAGCAGTTCGTCGAGGTCATCATCGCCCCGAGCTATACCGCCGAGGCGCTCGAGCGCATGGCCAAGCGCCCCAACCTGCGCGTGCTGGCTACCGGCGGCGTGGACCACGGTGCCCAAGTGGAGCTGCGCTCCATCGACGGCGGCATGCTGGTGCAGGAAGTCGACCACGTGACCGAGGATCCCGCGACCTTTACGTTCCCCACCGACCGCAAGCCCACCGATGCCGAAATGGCCGAGCTCGAGTTTGCCTGGAAGGTCTGCAAGGGCGTCAAGTCCAATGCTATCCTGGTCTCCAAGGGCAAGGCCGGCATTGGCATGGGCCCGGGTCAGCCTAACCGCGTTGACTCTGCACTGCTTGCCTGCGAGCGTGCCGAGGACTTCTGCGAGCGCGAGGGCGTGGAGAAGGGCGGCTTTGCTTGCGCAAGCGACGCGTTTTTCCCGTTCCGCGACAACGTCGACGTGCTTGCCGCGCACGGCGTGACCTGCATCATCCAGCCCGGCGGCTCCAAGCGTGACGACGAGAGCATCCAGGCCTGCAACGAGCATGGTATTGCGATGGTCTTCACCGGAGCTAGGCATTTTAGGCACTAGAGGCTTTCCCAAGCACCCGACCTTGCCCCTCAAACCGTCGCTTGCGTACATTTAGTACGCGGCGCTCCTCTTTCGGGGCAATCTCGGGCACTTGGAAAACCCTTAATGGGATGTTTCTCTATCCCATTAAACTGTTCGGTCGCCTGACCATATCGTCAAAATAATCTCTGCAAAAGACGGCTGCTCCGTTTGGAGGGCCGTCTTTTTGGTATAAGAGGACGGAATGACTAACACGAAAGGTGCAACCATGCCCCAGATTGATGATGCCGAGCTGTTTGGCAATGCCGAGGATCAGCGTGCGTACGAGGACTTTTGCGCCAATCAGGAGGCGGTCGAGAAGTTTACGCTCGACAAGCCCGCGCTTGTCTGCCGTTGGCGCATGTCCAACAAAAAGGTACCCATGCTCAACCGCCACATTCGCGCGCTGTCCGAGCGTCTGGTGCAGGGCGAGCCACTTACCCATAACATGCTCAGCTGGGCCAAGCAGCACGTTGAGTGGTCGCTAGCCGAGGGCGACTATACCGCGCACGACGGCGTGCTCATGCTGGTGATCGACATCAACGGCAACGCCGCCATGACAGTGGGGGAGTACGAGCCGCTCGCCGATACGTCAGCCAAGGCGCTGCGTGCCCGCTCTGCCGAGGCCCGTTCCGAGGCCGACGAAACCGGCGTGGCGCCCGAGCTGCTTGCCGCCGTCAACGACGGCGAGCTGGCCTTTGTGGCGCCGGCGGACGAGTGCCTGTGCGGCACGGCGACACTCATCGAGCAGCTGGCCCAGACCAAGGGCATCCCGGTCACGCGCGTAGACATTCCCGCACAGCTCAAGGGCGCCTTGTTCCTGGTAAGCGACGAGCACGGCGTGGTGCCTGCCACCGACGCCGACGCCGCCGAGTCTGATGCCGCGACGGTCGCCTTCTTCGCCGACGGCTACGAAAAGCTTCGCGCCCGCCGCTAAATGATTATTCTGGGACGGGGATTAAAGAATCATTTTGGTTCCCGCCACCGCTGCGAGTGCGAGGCGGACAAAACGCCCCCGCTCGCGAACAGTTCTGTCACCTTGGCGACGTGCGTGGCGCGCACCTGCAGTTTCGCAGCCATAATGGTGGCAAGACAACCAAGAGGGGAGCGGAATCCATGGCGCTAATCTATATCGTTGAGGACGACGAACCCATTCGTCGTGAGCTTGTCGACATCCTTGCCCGCGCCGGGTTTGAAATCGAGGCCTGCGAATCGTTCGAGCATGTCTCGCGCGATATTCTCGCCGCCGCGCCCGACCTGGTGCTGCTCGACCTCACGCTTCCCGTCAAGGACGGCCAGCATATCTGCCACGAGGTTCGCCGCGAATCCGAGGTCCCCATCATCGTCCTCACCTCGCGCACGACCGAGATCGACGAGGTCATGGCCATGACGCTCGGCGCGGACGACTTTGTTCCCAAGCCCTATAGCGCGCGCGTGCTCGTGGCGCGCATCAACGCACTGCTGCGTCGCACCGCGGCGTCAGGCGAGCGCAGCACGCTCGTCCACAAGGGGCTGGAGCTCGACCTCGCCCGCTCTATGGTCACCAACACGGCGACCGGCGACAGCACCGAGCTCACCAAAAATGAGCTGCGCATTCTCTCGCTGCTCCTGAGCCGCGCGGGCAAGATCGTCTCGCGCTCGGCCATCATGCAGGACCTGTGGGACTCCGACGCCTTCGTGGACGACAATACGCTCACCGTCAACATCAACCGCCTGCGCACCACGCTCGAAAAAATCGGCATCAAGGGGTATTTGACGACGCATCGCGGCCAAGGCTATTCGGTCTAGGGGCCGGCTATGTCGTTTGGCAAGTTCTTTAAAGATGCACTGCTTCCCGTCGCCGTGTGGACGTGCGGCGTGCTGCTGAGCTGCTTTGTGCTGACGGTCGCCGGCGCACCCGTTTCTATCGTGGTCGTGGCGGTTGGCGTGTCCTTTATCTTCGGTATGCTCGGCATCGTGATCGAGTACGCTCGCCGTCGCCGTTTTCTGCGTCAGTTGGAGCGCGCGGCAGAGGAGCTCGAGAGTCCCGCATGGGTGCAGGAGATGGTGCAATGCCCGACCTATGCCGAGGGCGAGCTCGAATACGAGGTCTTGCGCCGGGTGGGCAAAGCTGCCTGCGACGAGGCTGCCGAAGGCCGACGTCAGACCGATGACTATCGCGACTATATCGAGAGCTGGGTCCACGAGGCCAAGCTGCCCCTGGCGGCGGCCCACCTGATTTTGGAAAACCTGGACGGCAGCGAAGACGACCTGTCGCGTGTGGATGACCTGGGTCGCGAGCTGGCTCGCGTTGAGCGCTATATCGACCAGGCGCTGTACTATGCGCGCTCGGAAGTCGTGGAGCGCGACTACCTGATTCGCCGTTGGGATCTCAAGACCTTGGTGACGGGCGCGATTAAAGCCAACGCGCGCGAGCTTATCGCGGCGCACGTGGCTCCGGTGTGCGAGAACCTCGACTTCGAGGTCTTTACCGACGAGAAATGGCTGGAGTTCATCTTAGGCCAGCTTATTCAGAACAGCATCAAATATGCGCGCGAGGACGGCGCAAAGATCGTGTTTTCGGGCGCGTTGCTGGACGAGGGCCTGGCGAGCGAACGCATCGAGCTTACCGTCGCGGACAACGGCTGCGGCGTGAGCGCGGCCGACCTGCCGCGCGTGTTCGAGAAGGGTTTTACCGGCGACAACGGCCGCACCACCAAGCGCGCAACGGGCATCGGCCTCTACCTGGTGGCGCGCCTGTGCTCCAAGATGGGCATCGACGTCACCGCGGCATCCGAGCCCGGCGAAGGCTTCGTCGTAACGTTCGCGTTTTCAACGAATAAGTTTCAATATTTCGAGTAACGCACGCGGCAGACGCCCACCCAAACAAAAACGTGCAGCCCAAACAAAACGTGCCACCCCAAACGGGGCGGCACGCCATCTTTTATCAGCCAACTCGCTGAAGTAAGGCTGCGAAGGCCGCGGGGCCGGGAGGGGTTTCCTAAGGGCATATCCCGCAGCCGCAACGCGGCGAGGACGTGCCCGTGGAAACCCCGCAGGCCCCGCGGCCGGTGGGAGCAACGCTACTTCACAACCAAAATGTCGCAGTCCGTATTGCGCAGCAGGAACGTCGAAATTGAACCCAGCAGCGCATACTTGATCGAGGACAGGCCGCGGGCGCCGCAGAGCACCAGGTCGGGCTTAACCACGTCGAGCATCTCGTCCTTGAGCGTCTCGCGAATGCGGCCGGCGCGAATCATGACCTCGACCTCGGGAATGTCGGGATTGGCCTTGGCCTCTTCGAGCTGCTTGGCGATGGAGTTCTTAAATGCCTCCTCTAGGCCGTTGACCAGGTCGACCGGATAGGAGCCGGCGCTCTCGAGTGCCGTGGAATCGATAACGTGGCCGATAATCAGCTTGGCGCCGTTGTTCGCGGCGACCTTGATGGCGCGTGCGAGCACAAAATCCTGCTGCTCAGTACCGTCGAGTGAAACAAATACCTTGGTGTAGCCCTCGTTCATGGTTTCCTCCTTGGTCTATCGCACGGGCGCGGGGCTCGTGCGTCGGGCGGGCGCGGGTGCGTTGACCGCCGGACACTTTATCTTGTTGCAGTTATACCCAAGGATTTCGGTTTAACTGCTCGCAATTCTGTGAACGGGCGAGTTTTTTGGTAAGGGTAGGCGCGGTCGCACCGCCAACGGTTGATAATGGGACATCGCCCGCATCGTCCGCAGAACATCTACCGGCGGGTGTCTAACGAGGGGGTCCCTTTGGATATTATCGAGCTTCTAAAATCTGCCTTCATGGGCCTGGTCGAGGGCATCACCGAATGGCTGCCCGTTTCGTCGACGGGCCACATGATCTTGGTGGACGAGTTCGTCAAGATGAACGTGAGCGAGACGTTCTGGAATATGTTCCTGGTCGTGATTCAGCTCGGCGCCATTCTGGCCGTCTGCGTGCTGTTTTTCCACGAGCTCAACCCGTTCTCGCCCAGCAAGGGCAAGGAGGGCCGTCGCGACACCTGGGTGCTGTGGGGCAAGATTGTGCTCGGTTGCATTCCTGCGGCGGCGATCGGCCTGCCGCTCAACGACTGGATGGAGGAGCATTTCTACAACGCTCCCGTCGTGGCGCTGGCGCTCATTGTGTACGGCGTGCTGTTTATCGTGATCGAGAATTGGCGCGCGAGCAAGCGCGAGGAAATGGCCGTTGCCGGTTCGTTTGGTTCGCGTGCTGTGGTGTCGGGTGGACGTCCCGCCGGTGCGCACTTTGCGGCGCCCCCCACGGCTACCGCTGAGGATGAGGACGATGACGAGAATCTGGACTTTGGTTCCATCGCCACGCTCGAGGATCTAAGCTGGAAGACTGCGCTGGGTATCGGCTGCTTCCAGGTGCTTTCGCTGGTGCCTGGTACGTCTCGCTCCGGTTCTACCATCATCGGCGGCCTGCTTTTGGGCTGCACGCGCTCGGTGGCGTCTAAGTTCACGTTCTTCCTGGCCATCCCTGTCATGTTTGGCGCGAGTGCGCTCAAGCTGGTCAAGTACTTCATCAAGGGCGGCACGTTCGGCACCAACGAGATCGCCATCTTGGGCGTGGGCTGCGTCGTCGCCTTTGTGGTGTCGCTCATTGCCATCAAGTGGCTTATGGGCTTCGTTCGCCGTCACGACTTCAAGTGCTTCGGCGTCTACCGCATCATCCTGGGCATCGTAGTGCTCGCGTACTTCTTCGTTCTGGAGCCCATGCTCGGCCTCTAACTTAGTCGACGCTGCGCGGCGGCCAGAGCGACAGCTTGTCATTCAAAGAGGGCGGCATGACCAAAAGGTCTATGCTGCCCTCTTTTTTGGGCGATGGGGTGGGTCCGATGGTGGCGCACGGAGTCGTGGTGTGATTTGCGTCGGTGTCCGCGCGGCTCGGTATACTGGTACGGCTCAAACTATGGCGCTGCCCGCAGGCGCGCCGTCCGTCAGATGAGGAGTCGCCCATGACCCAGCCCTTGCCCTGGGAAAAGAACGCCGCGGTACCCGTGCCGCCTGCGCCGGAACCCGTGCCGCTCGATGCATACACCGCCCCCGCTGCGCCGGAGCCCGAGCTCGTTCCGCTCGACATCTACGACGCCCCGGCTCCGGCGCCCAAACCTGCCAAGCCGCTCGTCGATATCGATAGCCTTAACCCCGCCCAGCGCGAGGCGGTCCTGACCACCGAGGGCCCGCTGCTGGTCCTTGCCGGCGCCGGCTCGGGCAAGACCCGCGTCCTGACCTTCCGCATCGCTCATATGCTCGGCGACCTAGGCGTTAAGCCTTGGCAGGTTCTTGCCATCACGTTTACCAACAAGGCCGCTGCCGAGATGCGCGAGCGTCTGGCGGCACTCATCCCAAGCGGTACTCGTGGCATGTGGGTGTGCACCTTCCATGCCATGTGCGTGCGCATGCTGCGCGAGGACGCCGACCTGCTGGGCTATACCGGTCAGTTCACCATCTACGATGACGACGACTCAAAGCGCATGGTGCGCGACATTATGCAGGCGCTCGGCATTGAGCAAAAGCAGTTCCCCATCAACATGATCCGCAGCAAGATCAGCTCGGCCAAAAACGCCATGATCGGGCCCGAGGACATGCTCAAATCCGCTGACAGCCCCAATGACAAAAAGGCCGCGCAGGTCTACTTGGAGCTGGAGCGCCGCCTGCGCGCCGCCAACGCGATGGACTTCGACGACCTGCTCGTGCGCACGCTCGAGCTGCTGCGCACCCGCCCCGAGGTGCTCGATAAGTACCAGGAGCGCTTCCGCTACATTAGCGTCGACGAGTATCAGGACACCAACCACGTCCAGTACGAGATCGCCAACCTGCTGGCCGCCAAGTACCAAAACCTTATGGTCGTGGGCGACGACGACCAGTCCATTTATAGCTGGCGTGGCGCCGACATCACCAATATCCTGGACTTTGAGAAGGACTTTAAAAACTGCAAGACCGTCAAGCTGGAGCAGAACTATCGCTCCACGGGTCACATCCTGAGCGCCGCCAATGCCGTTGTTCGCCACAACTCGCAGCGCAAGGACAAGCGCCTGTTTACGGCCGAGGGCGATGGCGAGAAGATCCAAGCCTTCCAGGCAAGCGACGAGCGCGACGAGGGTCGCTGGATTGCCGGCGAGATCGAGAAGCTGCATGCCAAGGGTACGAGCTACGACGATATCGCCGTGTTCTACCGCACCAACGCCCAGTCGCGTATCCTCGAAGATATGTTCCTGCGCGCGGGCGTGCCCTACAAGATCGTCGGCGGCACGCGATTCTTCGACCGCGCCGAGATCCGCGATGTCATGGCCTACCTCAAGATGATCGTGAACCCGGCCGACGAGATGAGCGTCAAGCGCGTCATCAACACGCCGCGCCGCGGCATCGGCTCCACTTCGATCCAAAAGATTGAGCAGCTGGCGCGCGACAACCGTTGCTCGTTCTTCCAGGCCTGCGAGATCGCAACAGCCGAGACGGGCATGTTTAGTGCCAAGGTGCGCAACGGCCTGTCGAGTTTTGTGGCGCTGGTGCGCGAGGGCCGTCGCATGGACGGCGAGCTCAAGGATGTCGTCGAGATGATTGTCGACAAGACGGGTCTGCTGCAGGCGTTTCGCGCCGAGGGCACCATGGAGTCCGAGAGCCGCGCCGAGAACATCCAGGAATTCCTGGGCGTCGCCGCCGAATTTGAGGAGACGCACGAGGATATCGAGGGTACGCTCGAGAGCTTGGAAGAGCTGCGCGCGGCTGGCGTTGCCGATGTGCCGGCCGGCGCTGAGCCCGAGCCCGTTGTGGTGAGCGCACCTGCGCCCGAGCCGGGACCGTCCGCACCTGTGTCCTCGTTTGAGGCGCTCGTTGGCGCGCGTGATGCCGCAGGTTCCAATCCGCTCGATAGCTTAGCCGCCCCGGCGCTCTCGCCGCAGGATGCCCTGGCCGCCGCCATCGCGGGCAACGCGTATGCCGCGCCGACAGAGCTGCCCGCCGGTGCTGTGCATGCTGACGAGATTGAGCGCACCTACGGCCCGCTCACCTGCAAGGCGCTGCCCGCTCTCATGGAGTGGTTGGCCCTGCGTTCTGACTTGGATTCCCTGGCAGGCGAGACGCATGCCATCACCATGATGACCATTCACTCCGCCAAGGGCCTGGAGTTCCCCGCGGTGTTCGTGGCCGGCATGGAGGAAGGCATCTTCCCGCACGTGCACGACTTTGGCGGCAGCGATGATCCGGGCAAGCTCGAGGAGGAGCGTCGCTTGGCCTACGTCGCCATCACGCGTGCTCGCAAGCGCCTGTTCCTGACCTATGCGGCCACGCGTCGCACCTACGGCTCGACCTCTGCTAACCCGCGCTCTCGCTTCCTCAACGAGATTCCGTTTGAGGATATCGAGTTTAGCGGCATCGGTTCCGCCGGTTTTGAGGGCACGGGCTGGGAGAAGCGCGGCGACCGTCACGGTACCTTTGGCTCGGGCATGGGCTCGGATATGTATGGCGGCAAGGTGTTTGGCTCGCATACGCGCTCGACCGGCGGTTCCGGTTCGCGCGGCGGATCGAGCTTCGACGATTTCTTTGGCGGCAGCAGCTACGGGACCGAGCGCCATCGCGGGGTGTCGCCCGACGCCGGTCGTGTTGCCTCGACCTTTGGCTCGGGCGCACCGCGAGCCAAAAAGCCATCGTCCAAGGTGTCGCCGACGGTGGAGCGCAAGGTCGATCGCGCCAGCGCATCGCAGGACTTTGCCGCGGGCGATACCGTGAGCCACAAGACCTTTGGCACGGGTACCGTGATCTCGGTCGCCGGAGACATGATCGAGGTTCAATTCGAAAAGACCGGCCAGACCAAAAAGCTAATGAAAGGCTTCGCACCGATCGTCAAGCTGTCGTAATCCCGCCCAGGTCCTTAGATAACGTTGCTTGCGAACGTCGCTTTGCTCGTTCGCTATTTGGTCTGGAGAGCCGGGTGGGATGATATATAGATACGAGTAGGGGCTCCTCCGTTGATGAACGGGGGAGCCCCTTGTTTTGTTTTGGTTGTTGTTGCGACCTAGAGGTGGCTGATGATCAGTTCCATCTTGCCTTCGAGGTCGATGGAGCTGACGGTGCTCGGGGCTAGCAGGTGGCTTCCCTTGTGGACGGGGTCGCCGCAGACGGTGCCTTCGCCGTCGATGACCGACAGACACATGAAGGGCCAGCGCTGCTCCAAGGTCTTGCTGCCGTTGACGCGCACGCGATCGACGGTGTAGCAGGGGTTGGACTCGAGTTCGGTCACGCCGTCGACTTCGGGCGCGGTCACGGTGCCGTCGGTCGGGGCCTGAGAATCAAAGTCGATGCAGTCGAGACTCTGCTCAATGTGCAGGGGACGCAGTTTGCCGTCGGTGCCGGGACGGTCGTAGTCGTACAGGCGATACGTCACGTCGCTCGACTGCTGCGTCTCCAAAATGAGCGTGCCGGTCTTGATGGCGTGGACGGTACCGGAATCAATCTGGAAAAAGTCGCCCTTGTGGATCGGCAGCACGTTGAGCATGTCGTCCCAGCGGCCGTCTTCGATCATCTGTGCAGCCTCGGCGCGGTCCTTGGCGCGCTGGCCGACGATGATTGTGGCGCCGGGCTCGCAGTCCAGCACATACCAGCACTCGGTTTTGCCCAGGCTGTCGTTCTCGTGCTCGGCGGCGTACTCGTCGTTGGGATGGATCTGGATCGAAAGGTCGTCCTTGGCGTCCAGAATCTTAATGAGCAGCGGGAACTCCTTGCCCTCGCAGTTGCCAAAGAGCTCGCGGTGCTCGGCCCACAGCCATGACAGCGTGTGACCGGCGTACGGGCCCTCCGCGATCTGGCAGTCGCCGTTGGGGTGGGCCGAGATAGCCCAACACTCACCGATGGGACCCTCGGGAATGTCGTAACCAAATACGGTTTCGAGCTGGCGGCCGCCCCAGATCTTCTCGTGGAAAATCGGCGTGAGTTTAATCAAATCGGACATGTGAATACTCCCATAAGGTTGTGCGGGTGCCGCGTAAGACAGCTCAAAACGAGCACCCACCGGATTACAAAACTAGGCCAGCGTTACGTTGTGCAGCTCAAAGCGGTCGCCTACGTTGTGCGAGATAGAATATTCAAACGCGGTGCCGCTATCCAAGAAGCCAATCTGGTTGAGTTCGAGCAGGGGAGAGCCGGGTTTGGTATCCAGGCGCTCAGCCTCTTCCTCAGTTGCCGCGACGGCGCGAATGGTGCGGTGGAAACTCGAGATCTTGAGTCCGGACTGCTCGCGGATGAAGCTGTAGACCGACGCGTACAGGTCTTTTTTCTTAAGACCCGGAATCAGCTCGAGTGGCATATAGGTGTACTCGATAACGATGGGCTGACCATCGACCTCGCGTACGCGCACGATGTGATAGGCAAAGTCGTCTTCGGCCATTCCCAGCTGGGTCGCAACCTCTGCCGGCGGATTGACGATCGAGAAATCGTAGACCACCGAGGTCACTTTCTCCCCGCGATGCTCGTACGAAAAGCCCTGGGAGCGATCGTTCTTGCCCTGGAAAAACGCCTGGCCGGGAAGCCCCGCCGTGTCCTTAACGTAGGTGCCCGATCCGCGCCGGCTGGTAACAAGACCTTCATCGGTAATCTGCTCAATAGCTCGTTTGACGGTGATTTTGGAAACGCTATAGAGCTCGCAGAACTCAACGACGGTGGGCAGCTTGTCGCCCGGCTTTAGAGCGCCGTCCTCGATGCTTCGACGGATATCTGCAGCTATTGCCTCGTATTTGGGAATCATGGAACCTCCTTTCCGGCTTGATTGAGTACAAACGAAAGTATAGTCCACGCCTAAGCATCCCTATTGCGTTTTGAAAAGTTCGAGAAAGATATAATCAAAAAACGCTTTTCTATATTAACTAGAGCGCTCTAAATGAATATGCATTCGAATAATGTGGTATTGAGCAAATTGATCGGCTCGAAGATGGGGTTGGGCCGTTTTGCCGCCCAGCGAACCGAATCTCATGCCTTGCGTTTTCCCAGATAAAACCTGCCAAAACAAACCTGTCCCTTTTTGGCAGGTTTTTGCCTGGGGAGCGGTACCATACAGGCAATGTTTAAACGAGAAAGGTGGGCTCCCATGGAACCTAAGCAGTACTACATCGGCATCGACGTCGGCGGCACTTCGGTTAAGGAGGGCCTGTTCGATGAGGACGGCAACCTGCTTGCCAAGGCCAGCGTACCCACGCCTCCCATCGTTGACGCTGCGGGCTTTGCCGCGGTGACCGAGGCGATCGACCAGGTGGTCGCCAAGGCGCAGATTCCGCGTGCCTTTGTGGCTGGCATTGGCCTGGCCGTTCCGTGCCCCATCCCGGCCTCGGGCGATGCCAAGGTCAAGGCCAACATTGCCATTAACCTGCCCGAGCTTAGGATCGCCATTCAGGAGCACTGCCCCGACGCGGTCGTTAAGTACGAGAACGATGCCAACGCTGCTGCCATGGGCGAGGCCTGGCTCGGTTCTGCCAAGGGCGTGCAGAATGTGGTGATGGTCACCATCGGTACCGGCGTGGGCGGCGGCGTTATCGTCAACGGCGACGTGGTGTCGGGCGTTGTGGGCGCCGGCGGCGAGATTGGCCACATGTGCCTGAATCCCGACGAGGAGCGCACCTGCGGCTGTGGCGGCCATGGCCACCTGGAGCAGTATTCCAGCGCCACCGGTGTGGTGAGCAACTACCTGTCCGAGTGCAAGAAGGCGGGCGTCGAGCCCATCGAGCTCACCGGCCCCTCCGATTCCAAGGACGTGTTCCAAGCTTGCCGCGAGGGCGACAAGCTTGCGCTGGCCGCGGCTGATACCATGGCCGATTATCTCGGTCGCGCTCTGGCGCTTATCGCCAACGTGGTCGACCCCGAGATGTTCCTGATCGGCGGCGGCGCCTCCGCCTCGGCCGACGTCTACCTCGACAAGGTCCGCGAGCACTTTAAGCACTACGCGCTTTCCGCCTCGCGCGAGACGCCCATTGAGGTCGCCTCGCTCGGCAACGACGCCGGCATCATCGGCGCCGCCTACGTAGCCCTGCGCGCCGCCGGCAAATAGCTGGTGCGAGGGGGGGGACAGACTTGCCCCAAATTGCGTCGCGGCCCTTCCATCTCATAGGGTTCGGCGTTCGCGTGCTACCATAGCTACGTCCAAGTACACATATCAAGTGGAGGATATCCATGGCAAACGTTCTTGTCTTTGGTCACCAGAACCCCGATAACGACGCCATCATGAGCGCCGTCGTCCTGTCCCAGCTGCTCAACCAGGTTGAGTATGCCGGCAACACCTACGAGGCCTGCGCCCTGGGCCAGCTTCCGGCCGAGTCCGCCAAGCTGCTCTCCGACGCCGGCATTGCCGAGCCCCGCGTGATCGAGTCCGTCGAGGCCGGTCAGCTCGTCGTCCTCACCGACCACAACGAGTCCGCCCAGTCCGTCGCCGGCCTTAAGGATGCCACGGTCTTTGGCGTCGTCGACCATCACCGCATCGGCGACTTCGAGACCGCCGGCCCGCTGCACTACATCTGCCTGCCCTGGGGCTCCAGCTGCACCATCGTCACCAAGCTCGCCGGTGTGCTCGGCGTTGAGCTTTCCGACGTCCAGGCTAAGCTGCTGCTCTCGGCCATGATGACCGATACGCTCATGCTCAAGAGCCCCACCACCACCGATGTCGACCGTGCCGTTGCCGCCAAGCTCGGCGAGCAGGTGGGCGTCGACCCGGTCAAGTTTGGCATGGAGGTCTTCCTCACCCGTCCGTCCGGCTCCTTCACTGCAGCCGAGATGGTCGGCAACGACATCAAGATGTTCGAACCCGCCGGCAAGAAGCTGCTCATCGGCCAGTACGAGACCGTCGACAAGAGCCGCGCGCTCGGCATGATCGATGAGATCCGCGAGGCCATGCGTGCCTACGCCGCCGAGAAGGGTGCCGATGGCATTGTCCTGTGCATCACCGACATCATGGAGGAGGGCTCGCAGGTCCTGCTCGAGGGCGAGACCGAGGCCGCTCAGAAGGGCCTGGGCATTGCCGACGAGCACGACGGCGTCTGGATGCCGGGTGTCCTCTCCCGTAAGAAGCAGGTCGCTGCCCCCATCATGGCCGCCTGCTAGGTTTAGTTGACCAAACGCCACGACCGGATCGCGGACGTCCCGCGCTCCGGTCGTTTTTTGTGCACGGCGCCGCGTCGTCTCTTGGACAGGCGTGCCCGTGCCGTTGAGCAAATAATGTTCAACCTGTGGTTCCGCTTTTCGGCCACGCCTGCGTGCTTGTCGTGCAGGGTAGGCTAGATGCAAGCGTAATACGTTAGAGCGCGGCGCCGCCACTTGGGCGGGCCGTGCTTTTTTAAGACGGGAGCTTTCCCGTGAAAGGAGCCGCCCATGGCAGCAACTGAGCAGCTGTTCAACGTTCGTGAGCGCAAGCGCTTTGAACGTCACGACATTTGGGAGCGCATCGCCGAGAACGGCACGATTTCCGCCGCCGTCATGGTCTTCGCCGCTATCGCCGCCGTTATCTGCGCCAACACCGATGCCTACGAGGCCATCCATCACTTTTTGGAGACCCCGCTGTATGTGGGCCTGGGCAACCTTACGGCTGGTCTCACCGTTGAGCTTTTCGTCAACGACTTCCTCATGGCGATTTTCTTTTTGTTGGTGGGCATCGAGCTTAAGTACGAGATGACGGTCGGTGAGCTCAAGAATCCGCGTCAGGCCATGCTTCCCATGCTGGCGGCCGTGGGCGGCGTTGTCGTTCCCGCCTGCATCTACCTGATCTTTAACCATGCCGGCGCCTGCAACGGTTGGGCCATCCCCATGGCAACCGATATTGCCTTTGCGCTGGGCGTGCTGTCGCTTTTGGGCAATCGCGTGCCCAACGGCGTGCGCGTGTTCTTCTCGACGCTCGCCATCGCCGACGACCTCATCTCCATCGCCGCCATCGCCATCTTCTACGGTCAGAGCCCCAATCCGTTTTGGTTGGGCGCCGCCGCGCTTGTGACCTGCGCGCTCGTGTGGCTCAACAAGACGCAGCACTACCGCCTTGCCCCGTATTCGGCACTGGGTCTGCTGTTGTGGTTCTGCATGTTCAAGAGCGGCGTGCACGCTACGCTTGCTGGCGTCATCTTGGCCTTTACCATCCCGGCCAAGTGCGGTGTCAAGCTCGATAGCCTCACCGATTGGTTGGGCGAGTGCCTGCCGCTGCTCGATGATCGCTACGACGACGAGGCGCACATCCTGGGCCAGCATGACTTTACCGTCTCGACCACCAAGGTCGAGCGCGTCATGCACCGCGTGACCCCGCCGCTCATCCGCATGGAGCGTCTGATCTCCACGCCGGTCAACTTCGTGATCCTGCCGATCTTTGCGTTCGTGAACGCGCAGGTTCGCCTGGTGGGCGTGGACATGAGCACGCTGCTCACCGACCCGGTGACGCTCGGCGTGTACTTTGGCATGCTGCTGGGCAAGCCGATCGGTATCTTTGGCATGACGTTTGCCCTGGTTAAGCTTAAGGCCTGCGAGCTGCCGCACAATGTCAACTGGCACATGATTGCCGGCGTGGGCATTCTGGGCGGTATCGGCTTTACCATGTCGATTCTCATCAGCGGCCTTGCCTTCCCGACGGCCCAGTTTGAGGTTCTTGCAGCCAAGGCCGCTATTCTCGCCGGTTCTGTCACCGCGGCCGTGCTTGGCATGATTTACATGAGTGTGATCTGCAAGCACCCCGCGACCAAGGACGAGTAAGAACGCGAAAACCGGCTCCAGAACCGATTCGGGCGCGTTCAAAATGCGGATTCGGGCGGTGCTTGCCGCCTGCCAGACACGCCAGTGGTCAAAAAACGCCGTTTGTGAGTACTGTCACAAACGGCGTATCATTTTAGGTGCGGAAAATAATGAACAAAGTTATAAGAACTGTACGTTAATGAGTGACCATCGACTTCCAATTTGGCGCTAGCTGACGGTGATTAGGAAGTTTCAAGTCGAGTTTTGCCGATTTCGACCAAAAATCGCTGCTACTAAAAAGGTAACAGTACTCATATTTGCCCTTTTTTGGCCACAAGCCCTAAAACAAGCCTCGCCAAGGTCGGGAAGCGGGCCAAATTGCCGGCCTCGAGGCTTATTCCACCGTTCCGTAGACGGCGCCCCAGCCGTGGGCGGCCAAGGCGGAGTTGAGCTGGTCGCAAAGTGACTGGCGGTCGTAGTAGCCGGGCGGCAAAAGATTCACGATCTCCATGAGGTCGGGCGCCAGGTCCAAGATTTCGGCCTGTACGATCAGATCCAGGCGGTCGATGGCGTGGCGGTCGTAAAACAGTCCGTCGACCAGGCGCTGCAAGTCGCCGAATTCCTCGGCCTGAAACGATCCGTACTCCATAGTGCCTCCTTGGGCGCCCCACGCCGGCATGCGCGGCGATTCGTAATTGATTGCGATGAACTTAATCTATCACGGCTTCATAACGTTGCGACGATGGCGGTCTATACTTAGACGAACTGCAACGTACCGCTTCGCGAAAGGTCGCACCCCATGCAGACGATCTACCAGAAGATGGAAACCACCGAACTCGATGCCGCCATCGAGGCGCTCAAAGCCGAGGTCGCCGAGGTCAAGGCCAAGGGCCTGGCGCTCGACATGGCCCGCGGCAAGCCGTCGCCCTCCCAGGTTGACATCTCTCGACCCATGCTCGATATCCTCAATGCCGATGCCGATCTGCATGACGGCAACGTCGACTGCTCCAACTACGGCTGCTTTGAGGGCATTCCCTCGGCACGCAAGCTAGCGGGGGAGTTCCTGGGCTGCCCCGCCGAGCAGACGCTCGTACTGGGCTCATCGAGCCTTTTGATTGAGCATGACATCGCCGGCATGTTCTGGCGCTGTGGCTCGTGCGGCAGCGAGCCCTGGGACGCCTACGAGGCCGCGCACGACGGCAAGAAGGTCAAGTTCCTGTGCCCCGTTCCCGGCTACGATCGCCACTTTGGCATCACCGCCGACTTGGGCATCGAGAACGTCCCCGTCGCGATGACCGACAACGGCCCCGACATGGACGAGGTTGAGCGCCTGGTTGCCGCCGACGATTCCATCAAGGGCAT
>CAUGKA010000022.1 GCA_959599615.1 uncultured Collinsella sp.
GACTTGCAGCGACGGACCTCGGGACGCTCTTACACCACGTCTGCGCGCGCCACCTTGCCAGTTCGAAAATGGATCCGCCCCAAGATTGAATCTTTATTCCAACTTTACACCTAGGTTTACAGCTGTCTTGTCAGCTGTAAACCTAGGTGTCATACTAAAGCCCCAAGATTCGCCAAAAGAGAGGGGCCTTGATGGCACAGAGCGCGAACATGGATGCGTCGGAGCTTGCACGCGATATCGCGGCCGGCCTAGCATCGGCAACGACGGCAACGGAGCGCGCGGCACTGGTGCCCGCAGAGCTCGTCGAGGCCATTCAGCAACTAAAAACCCAACGTGACGCGGTGATCCTGGCGCACTACTATGTGGCGCCTGAGGTCCAAGCCGTTGCCGATTACGTCGGCGACAGCTTCTACCTGGCAAAGCTTGCCAAGAGCCTGCCGCAGCAGACCATCGTGCTGTGCGGCGTGGAGTTTATGGGCGAGAGCGCCAAGCTGCTCAATCCCACCAAGACGGTGCTGCTGCCCGAGCCGGGCGCGGACTGCCCCATGGCTCACATGGTCAAGCGCGAGACGGTCGACGCGGCGCGCACCGAGTACGGCGACGACCTGGCCGTGGTCTGCTACGTCAACTCCACGGTCGAGATCAAGAGCTGGAGCGACGTGTGCGTCACCAGCTCCAACGCCGTTAAGATCGTGTCCGAGCTGCCGCAGCAGCATATCCTGTTCATTCCCGACCAAAACCTGGGCCGTTTCGTAGCCGAGCAGGTGCCGCAAAAGCACGTCATCCTCAACAACGGCTACTGTCCGCGCCATCACATCATCACCGTTGAGCAGATCGTCGACGCGCAGGAGGCGCACCCCGACGCGCTCGTGCTGGCGCACCCCGAGTGCAAGGCCGACGTCCTGGCCGAGGCCGACTACATCGGCTCCACCGCCGGCATTATCAAGTACGCCGAGGAGTCGGACGCGAGCGAGTTCATTATCGTGACGGTCCGCGGTGTGCTCTACGAGCTTGAGCGCCGCTGCCAGGGCACCGGCAAGAAGTTTTACTTCCCCGCGGTGCAGCCCACCTGCGTCAACATGGATCTCATCACGCTCGAAAAGCTCGTGCGCTGCCTGGAGACGGGTGAGGGCGAGGTGCAGATCGGCGTGTCGGACGAGGCTGCCGACCAGGCCAAACTTACGCTCGACCGCATGCTCGAGTACGCAGCACGCTAGAACAATGTGGCATGAGGGACGGTTCCTTATGTCACATTCAAGGGAGAGGATTCCTGTGGAAACCAAGCAATACCCCGATATGGAGTGCGACGTCGTCATTGCCGGCTGCGGCGTAGCGGGCCTGTACGCGGCGCTCAACCTGCCGACGAGCACGCGCGTGATCATGCTCTCCAAGGGCGCGGTCGACGAGTGCGATTCGATGCTCGCGCAGGGCGGCATCTGCGTGCTGCCCGAGGGCTCGGACTACGATGCCTTCTTTGAGGACACCATGCACGCCGGCCATTACGAGAACCGCCGCGAGAGCGTCGACATCATGATCCGCTCGAGCCGCTCGGTCATCAACGACCTGCTAGCGATGGGCGTTGATTTTGAGCGCAAGGCCGATGGCGGCCTCGACTTTACCCGCGAGGGCGCGCACAGCCGTCCGCGCATTGCCTTCCATGCCGACATTACGGGCAAGGAGATTACGACCAAGCTGCTTCAGGCCGTCCGCAAGCTGGACAACGTGCAGATTCTCGAACACGTTGCCATGACCGACATCCTGACGGCCGAGCGCGATGGGGCCACGGTGTGCACTGGTGTCGTCGCTGTTGCCGTGGACGAGGACGATTCAGCTCGCCCCGCCGACGAGCTGGCAAATACCGCCGAGGGCGTGCATGCCGGCGAGCCGTTTAAGATCCATGCCCGCCACACGCTGTGGGCGACGGGCGGTATCGGCGGCGTATACGACCATTCGACCAACTACCCGCAGCTCACGGGCGATGCCTGCTACATTGCTCAGGAGCATGGCATTAAGATGGAGCATCTGGACTACGTGCAGATTCACCCCACGGGCCTGTTCTCGCCGCAGCCGGGCCGCACCTTCCTGATCAGCGAGAGCTGCCGCGGCGAGGGCGCGATTTTGCTCAACGCCGCCGGCGAGCGCTTTACCGACGAGCTTCAGCCGCGCGATGTGGTCGCCGCCGCCATCCGCGAGCAGATGAAGCAGGACGGTACCGAGCACGAGTGGCTGAGCTTTGCCCCCGTCGAGCGCGACGTGGTGACTGGGCACTTTGCCAACATTCGCGCGCGCTGCCTTGAGGACGGCCGCGACATCTTGGACGAGCCCATCCCCGTTACGCCCACGCAGCACTACTTTATGGGCGGCGTGTGGGTCGACAAGGACGGCCGCACCTCGATGCCCGAGCTCTACGCCGCGGGCGAGACGGCCTGCAACGGCGTGCACGGCAAGAATCGCCTGGCTTCCAACAGCCTGCTCGAGTCCCTGGTTTGGGGCCGCCGTGCCGCCTGGTGCATGCGCACCGGCGAGTCGCTCGCCGTGGAGCGGGCGGGCGAGCCCGCGCTTGACGGGCGTCATCGCGCCCTGAGCGCCGACTCCCTGGCAATCGATGATTTGGCCCGTGCCGCCGGCACGCAGGCCGTGGAGGAGTAGACCATGAATCCCATTACCATGAAGCTCGTCGTCGATGACCTGATTTTGCAGGCTCTGCGCGAGGACATTACGTTTGAGGACGTGAGTACGGCGAGCGTGTGCCCCACGGCGCGCCCCGCTACCGTTGAGCTCATCGCCAAGGCCGACGGCATTATCGCCGGCCTGGACATATTCGCCCGCACCTTTGAGCTGCTGGATCCGCAGAGCTCCGTGTTGTTCGATGTCTCGGATGGCGACGAGGTGCACGCCGGCGACCACGTGGGCCAGGTGCGCGGCGATGTGCGCGTGCTGCTTTCGGGCGAACGCGTGGCACTCAACTACCTGCAGCGCATGAGCGGTATCGCTACCTACACGCACAGCATGGCCGCGGCGCTCGAGGGCACCAAGACCGTGCTTGTCGACACACGCAAGACCACGCCGGGCATGCGCGTGTTTGAGAAGGCGGCGGTCGAGATCGGCGGCGGCAGCAACCACCGCTACAACCTGTCGACGGCCGTCATGCTCAAGGACAACCACATCGACGCCGCCGGCGGCGTGACGCGTGCGATCGAGATGGCGCGCGCCCATGCATCGTTTACCACGACGGTCGAGATCGAGTGCGAGAACCTGGACATGGTGCGCGAGGCCGTGGAAGCCGGCGCCGATATCATCATGTTCGACAACATGACTCACGACGACATGGCTGCCGCGATTGAGCTTATCGCCGGCCGCGCCAAGACCGAGTGCTCGGGCAACGTGGATGCCAGCAATATCCGCGCCCTGGCTGATCTGGGCGTCGACTACATTAGCTCGGGCGCCCTGACGCACTCCGCGCCGATCCTCGACCTCTCGCTTAAGCACCTGCGTCTGTTGGACGGTAAATAATGGACGCCCGCGAGCGTCGCCGTGCCATCATGGGCGTGCTCGAGGGAGCCACGGAGCCCGTATCGGGCAGCGCGCTTGCCCGCGAGGTTAGCGTGAGCCGTCAGGTCGTGGTTCAGGATATTGCCCTGTTACGTGCCGATGGGCACGATATCGTGGCGACCAACCGTGGTTATGTGCTGCAGGAGGCCCCCAGCAGCCCCGCCGTGCCCACGCGCTTGGTCAAGGTTCGCCACAGCGTGGAGCAGGCAGGCGATGAGCTCACGAGTATCGTCGACGCCGGTGGCGCCGTGCTCAACGTGATCGTCAATCACCGCGTGTACGGTAAGATCACGGCCGACTTGGACATTCGCAATCGTCGCGATGTTGAGCGCTACCTGCACGATATCGAGAGCGGCAAGAGCTTTCCACTACTAACGGTGACGAGCGGCTACCACTTCCATCGCATTGCGGCGGAGGACGAACAGACCCTCGACGAGATCGAGGCCATGCTCAAGGAGAAAGGCTATTTGGCAGACCTGATGCCCTACGAGGACGATCTGTCGTAGCCGATGCTGCAAACGTCCCTAAGCGGCAATCTGACGTTCAATCGTCGGTCGCGTACAAAAGTACGCTTCCCTCCTCTTTCACGTCACCTTGCTCGCTTAGGGACGTTTTCGCTGACGTGAGCTCAACCTGCGACGGTGCCTAATTGGTTATCCGCACAAAAAAAGGAGGCCTCCGCGGCGATGCGGAAGCCTCCTTTTTGTGCACGGTGTACTTTTGAGTGTGCAAGTGGGGGAGTTGTTACTCCTCAACGATCTCGGTGATCGCGCCAGCGGGGCAAGCGTCCTGGCAAGCGCCACAGGCGACGCAGGAGTCCTCGTCAGCGACGGTAGCAACGTCCTGGAGCTCCAGAACGCCAGCGGGGCAGGAGTCGACGCAAACGCCACAAGCGATGCACTCGTCGGCATCAATTACGGGATGAGCCATGGTAGTTTCCTCTCTGTTGACCGACGCTACAGGCGATGCGCGCCGGTTTGATTCGGGCAAAAACATACCACGGGAGCGACCGTTTGCAATACCCTCTGGCCGGCATCTTCATACCGTTCGCCGAGTATGCCAAGGTTTACTAAAAAACGCGCAGGTGGGGCCGTTGAGCTGCGAAAATGTTAGCTAAAGGTGACTTGAAATATTGAGCTATTGAGCGCGCCTGCGGAAAGGGCATCCCGTTATTTGGCCGAAAACCGGGTCGCAGTTTCCGGATGGACCGCCCGGCGGAAACTGCATCCCGGAATTTTCGCTCAGATTGGGATGTATTTTCCCGAAGGCTCTGGTTGCGGAAACTGCGACCCGGAATCCACGCTCAAACCGGGATGAGCTTGCCGCAAGACGGCCCCCAGGCACCCCCGGACGCAAACCTCAGTCAACTCTACATAGATCTCAATAGATCTGCCGAGAACTCAAACAGTGCATCTACCTGCACATTTGAGAACCTAAACTCTCAGAGATAAGAAATCTTATATGAATTGACTTAGATTTTGTATATTCCAGCCCATAAGGGGATACACTACATCCTGAAAGACAAGCCGAAGCGCCGCGCGACAGACCGTCGAGGCGACGCGAACGCAAAAGAGAGAGGGAATTTCTAATGAGTAAGATTCTTGGTATCGACCTTGGTACTACTAACTCCGCCATGGCCGTTCTCGAGGGCGGTTCTCCGACCATTATCGTGAACGCCGAGGGCGACCGCACCACCCCGTCCGTCGTGGGCTTCCGTGCCGACGGCGACCGCGTTGTGGGTAAGGCCGCTAAGAACCAGGCTGTCACCAACCCCAAGAACACCGTGTTCTCCATCAAGCGCTTCATGGGCCGCAAGTACTCCGAGTGCACCTCCGAGATCAAGACCGTGCCGTACGAGGTCAAGGAGGGCCAGGGCGGCCGTGCCGTCGTCGACATCGAGGGCAAGGATTACACCGCCGAGCAGGTGAGCGCCATGACGCTCGCAAAGATGAAGGCCGACGCCGAGAAGTATCTGGGCGAGACCGTCACCGACGCCGTCATCACCGTCCCGGCCTACTTCAACGACGCCCAGCGTCAGGCCACCAAGGACGCCGGTAAGATCGCCGGCCTCAACGTCAAGCGTATCGTCAACGAGCCGACTGCTGCTGCTCTTGCCTATGGCCTGGACAAGCAGGGCACCGACCAGCGCATCCTGGTCTTCGACCTGGGCGGCGGCACCTTCGACGTCTCCATCCTCGACCTCGCCGACGGCGTGTTTGAGGTTCTGTCCACCTCGGGCGACAACCACCTGGGCGGCGACGACTGGGATCAGCGCGTCATCGATTGGATGGCCGATAAGTTCCAGCAGGAGAACGGTGTCGACCTGCGTCAGGACCCCATGGCCCTGCAGCGTCTGAAGGAGGCCGCCGAGAACGCCAAGAAGGAGCTCTCCGCCGCCCAGCAGACCACCATCAACCTGCCGTTCATTACCATGAACCAGTCCGGCCCGCTGCACCTCAACTACACGCTGACCCGCGCCGAGTTCGAGAAGATCACCCGCGACCTGCTCGAGCGCTGCAAGCAGCCTGTCACCAACGCCCTGCGCGACGCTAAGCTCAAGCTCTCCGATCTGACCGAGGTCATCCTCGTCGGCGGCTCCACCCGTATGCCCGCCGTCCAGGAGCTCGTCAAGACCATGACCGGCAAGCAGCCCAACATGTCCGTGAACCCCGACGAGGTCGTTGCCGACGGCGCTGCCGTCCAGGGCGGCGTGCTCACCGGCGACGTCGAGGGCATCCTGCTGCTCGATGTTACCCCGCTGTCGCTGGGCGTCGAGACTATGGGCGGCATCATGACCAAGATGATCGACCGCAACACCACGATCCCGACCTCCAAGACCGAGGTCTACTCCACCGCTGCCGACAACCAGACCAGCGTCGAGATCAACGTGCTCCAGGGCGAGCGCGAGCTTGCCCGCGACAACAAGTCGCTCGGTAAGTTCCAGCTGACCGGTATCCCGGCTGCCCGCCGCGGTGTGCCGCAGATCGAGGTCACCTTCGACATCGACGCCAACGGCATCGTCAAGGTCTCCGCTAAGGACAAGGGCACCGGCAAGGAGCAGCAGATCACCATTTCCGGCTCCACCGCTCTGTCCGACGACGAAGTCGATCGTATGGTCAAGGACGCCGAGGCTCATGCCGAGGAGGACAAGAAGCAGAAGGAAGAGGTCGAGGTCCGCAACCAGACCGATAGCCTGTGCTACTCCACCGAGCAGACCCTCAACGAGCTGGGCGACAAGGTTTCCGCCGATGTGAAGTCCAAGGCCGAGACCGCTATCGCCGACGCCAAGAAGGCGCTCGAGGGCTCTGACGTCGAGGCCATCAAGGCCGCTGGCGAGTCCCTGCAGTCCGTGGCCTACGAGCTGGCCCAGGTTGTCTACGCCGACGCTCAGCAGCAGACCGACGGTGCCGCCGGCGCCCAGCCTGCCGACGATGACGTTGTCGACGCCGACTACGAGGTTGTGGACGACGAGGACAAGTAATCATGTCCGCCCGTAAAGCTCGCACGGAGGCGGCCGCCACTGGCGCCGCCCCCGTTGACTCTGAGGAGAAGGACGTGAAGATTCCCGTAGAGGCCGTCGACGATACCGAGGCCAACGAGGCCCCGGCCGCCGAGGCTGCCGAGAACCAGGTAGAGGATTCCAACAAGGAGGCGACGATGACCGAGGACGAGATGGTGGAAGCCGCTATCCGCGCCGGTGAGGAAGCCGCCGACAACGACTTTAAGCTCAAGTTCGAGCAGGCCCAAAAGGAGCTTACCGACGTGCGCAGCGAGCTCGATGCTGCGGCAGAGGCTCAGAAGGCCGCCGAGGACAAGGCAAAGGACGCCACCGAGCGCACTGCCCGTCTACAGGCCGACTGGGAGAACTTTCGTCGCCGCACCGCCAACGAGCGCATCGCTGAGCGCGAGCGCGCGACCGAGAAGCTTGTCACTGCGCTGCTGCCGGTGATTGACGATATCGAGCGCGCGATCGACCATGCCCGTAGCCAGGAGCTTTCCGACGATTTTAAGCAGTTCGTCGATGGCGTCGACGCGGTGCATGCCAAGCTGCTCGACGTGTTTGCGCACGAGGGCGTTGAGCCCATCGACCCCAAGGGCGAGGCGTTCGATCCGCTCGAGCACCAGGCTGTGGGTCGCGTCGAGGACGCATCGCAGTACGACGAGACCGTCAACGACGTGTACCAGAAGGGCTACCGCATGGCGGATCGCATCCTGCGTTCCGCGATGGTGACGGTGACCTACGGTGGCGAGAAGCGCCCCGCACCGGAGCCCGAAGCGGCGCCCGAGGATGCTTCGGCCGATACGGCCGAGAGCACCGAGGAGTAATTGAGAAGGGCCCCGGGGCAACACCCGGGGCCCTTTCTGGCCTAGTGCCATATGAAAGCATGAGCCGTCGTCTGCATGGGCGGCGGACGTAACAGGAGAGGAGCTACGATGGCTGCAGGCAAAACCTTCTATGACATCCTGGGCGTATCCAAGAGCGCCTCCGACAAAGAGATCAAGAGCGCGTTTCGCAAGCTCGCGCAAAAATATCACCCCGATGCCGGCGGCGACGAGGCCAAGTTTAAGGAGATCAGCGAGGCCTACGAGACGCTTTCGGACGAGAAGAAGCGCAAAGAGTACGACCAGATGCTCATGTTCGGCGGCATGCCGGGCGCGGGCGGCGCGTATGGCGGCGGCTACGGTGCCGGCGCGGGCGCCAGCGGCTGGGGCGATATCTTCGACAGCATCTTCAGCGGCAATGGCGCCTGGGGCAGCGATTGGGGCTCGGGCTTTGCCGGGGCTGCGGGCGCTGCCGGTGCCGGCGCGGGTCGCAGCCGCGCTCGCAAGGGCGGCGACCTATCGCTGACCGTCGATGTGACGGCCGAGGACGCGTTTCGCGGCGTGACGCACAAGGTCACCTATCGCATTCCCTCGACAGGCGAGCAGCAGACCATCACGGTCTCGGTGCCCGCGGGCGCGGTCGATGGCGGCAAGCTACGCTACAAGCGTCGCGGCGAGTATGGCGTTGCGGGTGGCGAGCGCGGCGACCTGGTCGTGACCACGCATGTGGAGGAGCACCCGCTGTTCAAGCGCAAAGGCGCCGACGTGACCATGGAGGTACCGGTCTCGGTCTACGAGGCGGCGCTCGGCTGCACGGTGGACGTGCCCACACCTGGCGGTGCGACGGTCCGTTTGAAAGTGCCCGCGGGTACTCAGACGGGCAAGAAGTTCCGCTTTAAGGAGATGGGAGCGCCCGACGTTAAGCACCGTGGCCGTACGGGCGCGCTGCTCGTCGAGATCAAGGTGCAGGTCCCCACGAACCTATCCGATGACGAGCGCGATGCCATGACCAAGCTGCGCGAGGCCGACACGCGCGACTATCGCGAGAAGGTCAACCGTTACAAGGCGACGTACTAGGAAGGTCGCGGCGCGCGCCCGCGCCCGCGGGCTTATGATGGACGATAACGAGACGGAAAGGGGTCAGGTAGCATGGCCGAGGACAATAGGAACAAACCGCTGTACATGATCAGCGTGGCGGCCGAGCTGACCGGCATGCATCCGCAGACTCTGCGCGTCTACGAGTCTAAGGGCCTGGTGAACCCCCAGCGCTCGGGCGGTAACACACGCCTGTATTCGCGTGCCGATATCGAGCGTCTGGAGCTCATCAACCAGCTGACTGACGAGGGTATCAACCTTGCCGGCGTGGTGCGCATTCTCGATATGAAGGAGCGTGCCGAGGAGCGCGAGCGCGAGAACGAGAAGCTCCGCGCTCGCGTGCGCCAGCTCGAGGATGAGCTGCACGAGTACAAGATACAGAAGAAGATCACCGCCCTGGCCCCGCGCGATGGCTCGGTTAACCCCGAGCAAGTCATGCGCAAGCTACTGGGCGCCGGCGGAGACCTATAGTTACGCGGTTTTACCAAACCGCGTAACGGCTCGACGCTGCAAGCCCGCCAGAGCGGCAATCTGACGTTCAATCGTCGGTCGCGTACCGAAGTACGCTTCCCTCCTCTTTCACGTCACCTTGCTCGCTCTGGTGGGCTTTCGCTGTCCGCGCCAAAACATCGGCGTTGCCGGAGTGCGGCACGGTAGTCATTGGGGACGTTCTTAAATGACTAGTCGAAAGGGACGCTCTTGCACAAAATCTGCCGGCCCACGCTGGGCTCGTCCCTTACTTTACTGAGATAAAGTGAACGTGTAGATTCGTAACCCACTCGCAACCGTTCTATGGCACGATATTGAACGAATGTATGCTATGCGCCCAAATCGTTTTGGGCAGAGTGGGAGACAGTATGGTCAAGCTGTACGAGGACGGCATCTACCTGCGCGGCGGCAGCGAGGTTGTGCCTGAGGCCGAGGCTGCTGAGCGCGGCATTACGCAGACGCCTGAGGATGCCAAGCGCGGAACCATCGCGTATTCGATCCTCCAGGCACACAATACGTCCGGCGACCCCGAGGCGCTCAAGATTCGCTTCGATGCCATGGCGAGCCACGATATTACCTTTGTCGGCATCATCCAGACGGCGCGCGCCTCGGGCATGGAGCAGTTCCCGCTGCCCTACGTGCTCACCAACTGCCATAACTCGCTGTGCGCCGTGGGCGGCACCATCAACGAGGACGACCACGTCTTTGGCCTCTCGGCTGCCAAAAAGTACGGCGGCATCTTCGTTCCGCCCCATATCGCGGTCATCCATTCCTTTATGCGTGAGAACTTCGCGAGCTGCGGCAAGATGATCCTGGGTTCCGACTCGCACACCCGCTATGGTGCCCTGGGTACCATGGCCGTGGGCGAGGGCGGCGGCGAGCTGGCAAAGCAGCTGCTGCGCGACACCTACGATGTCGCCTATCCCGGCGTCGTCGCCATCTACCTCACGGGTTCCCCGCGCCCCGGCGTCGGCCCGCACGACGTGGCGCTCGCCATCATCCGCGCCGTCTTTGCCAAGGGCTACGTCAAGAACAAGGTCATGGAGTTCGTGGGCCCCGGCATCGCGAGCATGACGACTGACTATCGCAACGGCGTCGACGTCATGACCACCGAGACCACCTGCCTGTCGAGCATCTGGGCCACCGACGAGGACACGCACTCATTCCTGACCATGCACGGCCGCGGCGACGACTACCGCGAGCTCAAGCCCGCCGATGTCGCCTACTACGACGGCTGCGTCGAGGTCGATCTGTCGAGCATCAAGCCCATGATCGCCCTGCCGTTCCATCCTTTCAACGGCTTTGAGATCGACGAGCTCAATGAGAACCTCGAGGACATCCTTCACGAGGTGGAGCTCGAGGCCGCCAAGATCGGCGAGGGCAAGACGCACTTTAGCCTGCTCGACAAGATCGTCGACGGCAAGCTGCACGTGCAGCAGGGCGTTATCGCCGGCTGCTCGGGCGGCAACTACGACTCCGTGGTCCAGGCTGCCCGCGTGCTCAAAGGCGCCAACACCGGCTGCGGCGAGTTCTCGCTGTCGGTCTATCCCACGAGCCAGCCCGTGGCGCTCGAGCTCACGCGCCGCGGCTATATCTACGACCTTATGGAGGCCGGCGCGATCGTGCGCACGGCGTTCTGCGGCCCGTGCTTCGGTGCCGGCGACACGCCCGCCAACAATGGCCTGTCCATCCGCCACACCACGCGCAACTTCCCGAACCGCGAAGGTTCCAAGCCGGGCAATGGCCAGCTGAGCGCCGTGGCCCTGATGGATGCCCGCTCCATTGCGGCGACGGCTGCCAACGGCGGCATCCTGACGCCGGCGACCGACCTGCCCGAGGACACCTGGGACGAGGCCTGCGAGTACACCTTCGACGACGCTCCCTACAAAAAGCGCGTGTACTGGGGCTTTGGCAAGGCGGAGCCTGCCGACGAGCTGGTCGAAGGTCCCAACATCAAGCCGTGGCCCGCGATGGAGCCGCTCGGCGACGATATTCTGCTCAAGGTGTGCTCCAAGATCATGGACCCGGTCACCACGACCGACGAGCTCATTCCCTCGGGCGAGACGAGCTCCTTCCGCTCCAACCCGCTGGGCCTGGCCGAGTTTACGCTGAGCCGCCGCGACCCGGCATACGTGGGTCGCTCCAAGGAGGTCGACGCCGTGGAGAAGCGCCGCGTGGCCGGCGAGGCCACGGGCGACCTGGCGGCGCTCAATGCCGAGCTTGCCGGTGTGTTTGAGGCGCTGACCGGCGCGGGCGTCGCGGCCGATGCCAAGGCGACCGAGTTTGGCTCCATGCTCTATGCCAAGAAGCCCGGTGACGGTTCCGCCCGCGAGCAGGCCGCGAGCTGCCAGCGCGTAATTGGCGGCCTGGCCAACATCGTCCACGAGTACGCCACCAAGCGTTATCGCTCCAACGTGATGAACTGGGGCATGGTGCCCTTCCAGATGGAGGCCGAGCCCAACTTTGAGGTGGGCGACTACGTCTTTGTGCCGGGTATCCGTGCCGCGCTCGATGGCGACCTCAAGAACATTGCTGCCTACGTGGTGCGCGCCGACGGTGCGGTCGAGCAGATTGAGCTCTATATTGCCGATATGACAGCAGAGGAGCGCGCCATCGTCAAGGCCGGCTGCCTGATCAACTACAACAAGTTCAAGGCCGCTGCCGAGTAACGCACTTAATTGTCCGCCCGGGGCTTACCCTTTCCCGCCCGCTCACGCGCATCGCGAGGGTCGCGTTCGGGAAAGGAAAAGCCCCGGGCTACATTTCCGCGTTCTCGTTGGGTCTTGAGGGACGCTAATAAATAGACTTGCTTGATGCCGCCTCTTTTTATTGGGGCGGCTTCTTTTTGGACCACCACAAAGGTGCCTGTCCGGCGGGTTCTTATTTCGATGGGGTCCAGGTTATCTCATCGTCAAATAGCCAAGTGCGTGCTGAGCCGCTGTCGCGCGCTGTCTGCGGATCGGGCTCGCAGGTTTGTTCGTAGGCATCCTCGGTGCACCGATCCATAAAATCGACGACTGCCGTCTGGTCGCCTTCCATGACGTAGATCACGTTGCCATCCGAGATATAGACTCCCGGCCCTTCGTTGTCCACGTAGCCGGGGTCGTATGAGACGTTGCACAGTCTGCTCCCGTTTGCCGCATCGAGTTCAAGGGTCGAATAATACCCGCCATTCATTTGGCCTTTCTTGGCTCGATATATTGCGGCGCCGTACCACCGCGTAAACGTTTTGCCTTTGAGTAAATTGGTTGCCTTGCCGATAAGCTGCTCATCTTGGGTATAGCGCGTGGCCCCAAGTTCGATTCGGGGATAGTTGCTGACTCCAAGCGCTGCGGGCGTACCGTCGAAATCGACGGTGATTGAATCGGGTTTGACGATATCGGTGAGGATTTCGATGGGGTAGCTTACGGTTTCAACCGCCGCCTGCGTCGCCGAGGCAGGGAGAAATGCGAGATAGATAATGCCTACGCCGGCTGCGGTAATTGCAAACGCTAAGACGAGCAGGCCGATATAGGTGGAGCGTTTCACGGTGGGCACCTCTCATGCAATATGCAATCATTAAGATAAATGATACAAGCTTACGACAATATTCAAAAGAAAGCGACCGCCCGGAATGAGAGGGCTAAAAGGCCCTATTGGGCTTCGATTCGATCTCTAATAGGAATATTTGCCTCCCCTCATTCTGGGCGAGGGGTCAAAAATTGAGTTCACGAGTTTTGCGCAATACTATTCTCACTAAACCCGCTATTTTCACTATAAGCACTATAAAAACGACAGGGACGATGACGAGAGTATTGTAGCGTACGATAACCAAGCCGTTTAAGCCGGCACCCTTGTCTTGAATCTCCATCTATATCTGCGCGAACGGGCTATCGGTGGCTCTCGATTTCGTCGCTGTGTTCTCGTTGGATCTTGTGGGACGCTAAAAATAGACTGGGACCACCACAAAGGGGACAGGCACCTTTGTGGTGGTCCCGTTTGTCTCGATCTGTAACATCTGGGCTGTTGGAAGTAAGCCTGCTGTTACAGATTTAGATTATCAGATGAGCCTTCGTGGCTTGTCTCGATCTGTAACAGTTAGACCCTTATTTGCCGAGTAGATGTTACAGATTGAGACAAACGGTTGCCGCTGGTCATTTCATCTCGATCTGTAACATCTAGGATCAAAAATGGCTGCTAGATGTTATAGATCGAGATGGTAGTGCGCCTGGGCAGCGGCGGGCTGACATCTCAGTACCCTATCCATCAATCACTCAGAAAATCTTATATATAGAGACTTAGATTTGTGTATAAGATCGTACAAAGCTGGCAACAATACTTCTCGAACAACGTGAAGCCGCCCCGTAGGGCGGCCGCCCCAAGAGAGGTGATTCCATGAGAATCGATAAGCTAGCAATGACGTCGCGCGAGGCGCTGCAGACCGCCATGAGCACGGCTGCCGACGCGCAGGCCGGCGCGGTGGAGCCGATTCACCTGCTGTCCGCCCTGCTCGGTGCCGGCGAGCGCAATATCTCCGTGATCATCGAGCGCATCGGCGCCGACCCAGCCCAGCTCGCACGCTCCACGCAGGATGCCATCGACCATGCGCCTAAGGTTTCGGGCGAGGGTCAGCAGATGGGCCTGTCCAACGAGCTCGTTCGCGTCATCGAGAAGGCCGAGAAAAAGGCCACCAAGATGGGCGACAGCTTTGTGGTGACCGAGCATCTGCTGATGGCACTTGCCGAGGACAAGGGCGAGGCCGGCCGCGTTCTGCGCGGCGCCGGCGTGACCAAGGAGCGCATCGAGCAAGTCTACGAGGAGCTGCGCGGCGACGACCGTGTGACGTCTGCCGAGGACAAGACCCAGTTTGAGGCACTGGAGCAGTACGGTCGCAACATCTGCGACCTGGCCCGCGCCGGCAAGCTCGACCCGGTCATCGGCCGTACCGATGAGATTCGCCGTACCATCCAGGTCCTGTCCCGCCGCACCAAGAACAACCCCGTGCTCATCGGCGAGCCGGGCGTCGGCAAGACGGCCATCGTCGAGGGCATCGCCCAGCGTATCGTGGCCGGCGACGTGCCGAGCACCCTGCGCGACCGCGACCTCATCGAGCTCGACATGAGCGCGCTGGTCGCTGGCGCCAAGTATCGCGGCGAGTTCGAGGACCGCTTGAAGGCCGTGCTCAAGGAAGTGCAAAAATCGGAAGGTAAGGTCATCCTGTTCATCGATGAGCTCCACACCATCGTGGGCGCGGGTGCCACCGAGGGCTCCATGGACGCCGGCAACATCCTCAAGCCTGCGCTCGCCCGTGGCGACCTGCATGCGATCGGCGCGACCACGCTCGACGAGTACCGTAAGTACATCGAGAAGGACGCGGCGCTCGCCCGTCGTTTCCAGACCGTTATGGTGAGCGAGCCTACCGTCGAGGACACCATCTCGATCCTGCGTGGCCTCAAGGAGAAGTACGAGATCTTCCACGGCGTGCATATCACCGATAGCGCGCTCGTGGCCGCCGCCGACCTCTCCGATCGCTACATCGCTGACCGTTTCCTGCCCGACAAGGCCATCGACCTGGTCGATGAGGCTGCAAGCCGCCTGCGCATGGAGCTCGACAGCATGCCGGTCGAGATCGACGCCACCACGCGTCAGCTCACCCAGCTGCAGATTGAGGAGCAGGCGCTCATGAAGGAGACCGACGAGGCCTCCAAGGAGCGTCTGGAGGCCCTGCGCCAAGAGATCGCCGAGGTCCAAGAAAAGCTCAACGTGCAAAAGGCCGGCTGGCTCAACCAAAAGAACGCCATCGACCACGTGCAGGAGCTCAAGGGACAGCTCGACGAGGCCAAGAGCGAAGAGGAGCGCGCGACGCGCAACGGAGATTTGGGCCGTGCGTCCGAGCTGCGCTACTCCGTGATTCCGGGTTTGCAGCAGCAGATTCAGGATTCCGAGGCTGCGCTCGAGGCGCAAAAGCAGCAGGACGGCGAGGGCCTCAACGAGCAGGTGACCTCCGATGAGATCGCTGAGGTCGTGAGCGCTTGGACCGGCGTGCCCGTCTCCAAGATGATGCAGGGCGAGCTCGACAAGCTGAAGGGCTTGGAGGGCGAGCTGCATAAGCGCGTCATCGGCCAGGACGAGGCGGTCTCCGCTGTCGCCGCGGCCGTGCGTCGCAGCCGTGCGGGCCTCTCCGATCCGGACAAGCCCATCGGCAGCTTCTTCTTCCTGGGCCCCACCGGCGTGGGCAAGACCGAGCTCGCCAAGGCGCTTGCCGAGTGCCTGTTCGATGACGAGCGTGCGCTCGTGCGTATCGACATGTCCGAGTACATGGAGAAGTTCAGCGTCCAACGTCTGATCGGTGCGCCTCCGGGATACGTGGGTTACGACGAGGGCGGCCAGCTTACCGAGGCCGTGCGCCGTCGTCCGTACTCCGTGATTTTGCTCGACGAGATGGAGAAGGCTCATCCGGATGTCTTTAACGTGCTGCTGCAGGTGCTTGATGACGGCCGTCTGACCGATGGCCAGGGTCGCCAGGTGTCCTTCAAGAACACGATCATCATCATGACGTCTAACGTGGGCTCCAAGGCCATCGCCGATCTGTCCGGTAAGGACGAGGAGGAGATGCGCCATCAGGTCGACGCCGCCATGGCTCAGACCTTCCGCCCCGAGTTCCTCAACCGTATCGACGATATCGTGGTGTTCCATCCGCTCGGCATGGCGCAGATCGAGAAGATCGTCGACATCCAGCTTGCCGACGTCCGCGCGCGTCTGGCCAAGGAGCGCATGACGCTTGCCATCACCCCGGCGGCCAAGCAGATGCTCGCCGTGGGTGGCCTGGACCCCGTGTTCGGTGCCCGTCCGCTCAAGCGCCTGGTCCAGCGCGAGGTCGTGGACGCCATCGCCGCCGCCATCATCGACGGTACGGTGCGCGAGGGCGATCAGGTGACGGTCGATGCCGACAAGGACGGCGGCTTTACCGTCGTGTGCGACAACACGCCGTCTGCTACCTACGAGGTCCCCGACGCCGAGTAGATTTATGGGACATGCCTTAAAATCTGCCAGCCGTCTCTAAACGCCAAGGGCGGCGGATCCAATTGGGTCCGCCGCCCTTTTTCGTGCGACAATCGATAATGTTGAACACGATTGCATGGCAAGGAGATATGCAGATGATAGACAAGAACAAGACGAATGCGCCGGTCGCCAACGCCGCGCCGGCCGCACCCAAGCCTGCACCCAAGCCTGTGCCCAAGCCGCGCGACCCCTACATCCGTGCCGAGAACGAGGATGACGACGGCTACGATCCTTATAGCGATCGTCGCCCCGAGCGCGAGCCCCTCTTCGAAGCCGACCCCTGGCGTTAAGTAGCTCATTTGGGACGGGGCTTTTTTAGCTACTTTGTTTTCGGCTAGAGGCGTTCATGCCTGCCCCCCTCGGCCGCTCGATATCCTCCGGGAGGGGCCACTAATAGAAAACTTGCTTATCCATTAATCAAGATACGCATAATCTTGCTCTCCTGCTAATCAAGAATCGTTATAATCTTGATTAGCAGGAGAGCAAGATTGGAGAATCATGGCATTCAACGACTTGGTGGCTCAAAAAATAAAGGACTTTGAGCAACAGGGGATTCCGCAGGTCTTTGAGCGCGACCTTGATCTGGGCAACCCTCAGGAGCCAAAGCGCGACAACATCGTATAT
>CAUGKA010000023.1 GCA_959599615.1 uncultured Collinsella sp.
TACCTCTTCTCGATGAAGTCTACGGTCAGCGCTAAGTTGTCGTAGTTCTTGCGCTCCTTGGAGACGACCTCGGTGTCGAGCATCGTGGGGTCGCCCTGCTTGACCAGGCAGGCGCCGGTGGCCTGCTTGGCAAGCTCGCCCGACTCAAAGGTGTAGGTCTTGCCGTACAGCTCAAAGGTCTTGGATACGAGTGTCATTGTTCTCCTTTACCCCACAGGCCCCTTGCCTGCGGGCTTCTCATGTGACGCGGGCCCCCTGCCCCCGCCACGCTTCAGAGCGTGATTATTCGCGCCCTTACACAAAAAGAGCGCCCCGCTGCGCAGGACGCTCTTAGCATGTACAAATCCTACTGGATGTTGTCGCGGATGCCCAGAGCCTTGATGAGCTCACGGTACTCGACGATGTCGTTCTTCTTGATGTAGGAGAGAAGACGACGACGACGGCCGACGAGCATGAGCAGGCCACGACGGGTGTGGAAGTCCTTCTGGTGGGACTTCATGTGCTCGGTCAGCTCCTTGATGCGCTCGGACAGGATGGCGACCTGAACCTTGGGGTTGCCGGTGTCGACCGGGGTGTTACCGAACTGGGCAGTCAGCTCAGCCTTGCGCTCTTTGGAAACAGTCATTGTTTCACCTTTCGTTTCTTGTCGCCCGCGGGCGACGCTATTCGCCTCGGACTGGGAAGCCGCCGGTGGAGCGAGCATCCAAGGTCGAGGTACCAACAGGTCGGTATGTTACCACAATCGGCCCGCGCCTGCGTATCATCACCGACCCAACATGAAGTCCATCGCACGGAGGCGCTGATCGGTATGCGTCGCCGCCCACACATGCGAAAGCCCCAGCAAAAAAGCTGCAGTATGGGGGTCGACCCTCTCGGCCATAAGCGCATCGAAGGTCATGGACATGAGGGCGCGCAGCCACGCGACCTCGCCGGTCGACACCAGCTCGGCACCCGGAACGCTCGACGCGCACGACCCGCACATGAGACCGCCCGCCCGGGGCGAAAAATACGACAGCATGGGGTCTCCACACAGCACGCAGGCCGAAAAATCGGGTCGATAGCCAACGTGCGACAGCAGCTTAAAGACATATGCCGCCACAAGTAGATCCAAATGCGCCGTGTCGAGTCCGCTGCCCACCAGGGCAAGCGCCCGTTGCGTGATGGCAAAGGTAAACGGGTCCTCGGAGTCCTCGAACGAGCACACGCGAGCGACCTCAGCGATCGCGCTTGCGGCACATGTCGTCTCATAATCGGGCGCAGCGCCGAGCGGCGCCTCCATAAGCTCGGCCTGGGAAACCACATCGAGCGACCGTCCATGCGCGAGCAGCATATCGACGGTACAGAACAGCTCGCAGCGCGCAGCCAGGCGCCCACCGGGTTTGCGGGCGCCCTTTGCCACGGCGCGAACCTGCCGACCCCGCTCGTCAAGCATCGTCAGGATCAGGTCCGTCTCTTTGAGCTTCGTTTTATCGAGGACGAGCACCTTCGTGCGATATGTACGGGAGCCTGCCATGCGCGCCGCGGATCCTTAGTCCTCGGCGTTGTAGCCAAAGCGGCGAATCTGGGCCTCGTCGTCACGCCAGCCGGCCTTGACCTTCACGTCCAGCTCCAAAAAGACCTGCGTGCCAAAGATGCGCTCAAGATCGCGACGGGCGTCGATACCGATATGCTTGATCATCTCGCCGCCCTTGCCGATGATGATGCCCTTTTGGCCCTCGCGCTCGACGTAAATGGTGGCGTGCACGCGCAGCACCTTCTTGGTCTGCTCGAGTGCATCGCAGATCACGCCAACGGAGTGCGGAATCTCATCACGGGTGCGGCGCAAGACCTTCTCGCGCACAAACTCGGCAACGAGCGTTTCGTCGGAAGCGTCGGTGCCCATGTCCTCGGGGAACCAACGCGGACCCTCGGGCAAAAAGTGCGCAACGGTCTCGATGAAGGCATCGACGTTGAAGTTCTTGACCGACGACGTCACGATCTCGTCGTCGTATTCCATAAGCTCATGCGCCGCCTTGAGCTGCTCCATGACCTGTGCGGGGTCGGCCTCGTCGGCCTTGGTGAGCACCAGGACCTTCTTGCAGTGAGCATTCTTGACGCGCTCGGCAACCCAGGCGTCTCCCCTGCCGATAGGCTTGGTGGCATCGATCAAAAACGCGACGACGTCGACATCGTTCAGCTCGAACAGCGCGCTTTTATTGAGCTCGGACCCTAGGCCGTCCTTGGGCTTGTGAATACCCGGGGTATCGACAAAGACCAGCTGGTAGCCGGGACGGTTGACCACGGCGCGCATGCGGCGGCGGGTCGTCTGGGCCACCGGCGAGGTGATGGCGACCTTTTTGCCATAGCAGGCGTTGAGTAGCGTGGACTTGCCGGCGTTGGGACGACCGACCAGGGCGACGAAGCCGCTGCGGAACCCGGGCTCAACGTCGCCAAAGCCCATGGAGGCATCATCCTCGTCGCACAGGGCGTCGAGTTCCTCGTCGCTCATGCCCTCAAACGGGTCGAAAACCTCGACGTCCTCGATGTCCTCGGTCGCCTCGGCATCCACCGCTTCCAGGGACTCGTCGTCCAGAGTTTCGTCGATAGGCTGCATATTGTCGGACATGGGAATCCCTTTCTAAATAAAGCCGAGCGCGTGGGCAAATACCAGCACGCCCACAATCGCGGCGGTGATGGAAAGAACGTATACAGAGGCGGCGGCGATGTCCTTGGCGCGTTTTGCCAGCGGATGGAGCTCCTGGGTCGCCAGATCGACAATGGCCTCCATGGCGGTATTGCACAGCTCGCCGTGAATCACCAGGCCGCAGCAGATGATAATCGTGGCCCACTCGGCAATGTCGAGCCCCACGATGCAGCCGGCAATGACGGTGCACACGCCCGCCACGAGCATGACCTTAATGTTGCGCTCGGTCTTGACGGCGGTGACGAAGCCCTCCATGGCGTAGGAGAACGACTTTAAAAAGGACGGATGGTCCTTGTTCGATCCGGGAATCATAAACGGCTCCTAGTCGTGGGCATGATTGGTGATGGGGCCGACGTGAACCAGTTTGGGATCCTCGCCGCGCTCGAGCGCCAGATCGCGCAGGATAGCGTCCTCGCGGGCCTCCATAACCTCGGCCTCGTCGTCCTCGATGTGGTCATAGCCCAGCAGGTGCAGCATGCCGTGAACGAGCATCAGACGGCACTCGTCAGCGGGGCTATTGCCAAAACCGGGGGCCTGACGGGCAATAACCTGCGGGGCCAAGATGATATCGCCGAGCTCGAGCGTCTCATCGGCGGGAATGTCATCGTCAAAGGCCGAATCGCACTCAAACGAGAGCACATCGGTGGTGCGGTCGATACCGCGCCACTCGTGGTTGAGCTCGTGCATCTCGTCCTCGTCGACATACGAAAGGGAAATCTCGACTTCACGCTCAACGCCCTCGGCGGCAAGCACGACCTCGCAGATGTGCTCCACCTCCTGAGCATCGAGCAGCGTATCGAGCTCGGCATCGTTGCTGATCAATACACTCAACGGGACTCCTTTCGGTCGCGTGAGCGTTGCTCACGCACGTCATCATAAGCATCATATGCCTCAACGATACAACCCACTAGGGCATGACGCACCACGTCGGCACGCTCGAGGTGAGAAAATGCCACATCGTCAACACGGCCCAAAATCTTCTCGACATCCGCCAAGCCACCACGACGACCCACCAGGTCGCGCTGGCTGAGGTCGCCGGTAATCACGAACTTGGAGTTGAATCCAAGGCGTGTCAGGAACATCTTCATCTGCTCGGGCGTGGTATTTTGCGCCTCGTCGAGCACCACGAAAGCATCGCTCAGCGTACGACCGCGCATGTAGGCGAGCGGGGCGATCTCGATCACGCCGCGCTCCATAAGCTCATCGGTGCGCTCACGATCCATCATGTCAAAAAGGGCATCGTAGAGCGGGCGCATGTACGGATCGATCTTTTCCTCGAGGGTGCCGGGCAAAAAGCCCAGGTTCTCACCTGCTTCGACAACCGGACGCGTCAAGATCAAACGGCCCACCTCATGGCGCTTGAGCGCGGCAACGGCGAGCGCCATGGCCAGATAGGTCTTACCGGTACCGGCAGGACCCAAGCCAAAGGTGATGGTATGCGAACGAATGGCATCCACATAGCGCTTTTGCCCAAGCGTCTTGGGACGAATGACGCGACCGCGGTATGAAAGCAGCACGTCATCGCGAAGCGATGTGGCCTCATGCTCGCCGTCGCGCAAGACGGCCAGGCAACGCGAGACATCGTCGGCAGACAGGGTACGACCGGCCGCCGCCTCGCGAAAAGCATGTTCGAAAAAGCGAGCCACGAGCTCGACCTCGTCCGGGTCGCCGCTCACGGAGATCCTATCGCCACGGGCGACCACGTGAGCGCGAACCAAGCTCTCGAGCGCACGAAGGACGCCGTCGCCGGCGCCCAAAACACGCGAGGGATCAACTCCCTCGGGAACGGTAAGTCTAATCTTCGAGGCTTCCATGGACCTCCCTGCGCGCATGGACCAAGCCGGAATCATCGACTCCGATGATAGCAACATCGAGCAGGCACGGGGCTGTAAGTCCACAGGTATCGTCAAGACGGGCATGATGGAACGAACCGAGCGTCAGGTTGTCACCATACTCGAGCACGGCGCGCTCAACGGTGCCCACGCGACGACGAGCGTCGGCGATAGCGAGCTCCTGCGCCGCGTCTCGCATACGGCGGCTGCGCTCGGCCATAACCTCGGGCGGCACCTGGTCGGGCATGTCGGCAGCAAGGGTACCGGGACGCTTACTGTAGCGGAACACGTGCATACGCGAGAACCCCACGCGGCGGCACAGCGCCAGCGACTCCTCGAACTCCTCGTCCGTCTCACCAGGAAAACCGACGATGACGTCGCACGAAAGAGACGCCTGCGGCAGGATGGCGCGAATCATGCGCACCGTGTCCTCAAAGGCCTCGGCACTATAGGGACGACCCATGCGATGCAGCGTCGCCGTACAGCCGGACTGTACGGGCAGGTGCAAAAACGGGGCAATACGCTGCGGATAGCGCGCCATAACCTTAAGCAGGCGCTCAGAGATATCCATGGGTTCGACCGAGGAAATGCGCACATGCGCAATAGTCGTGCGCTCCATGATGGCCTCGAGCAGCTCATCGATTTCGACATGCTCGTCGGTCGCGCTCTTGCCATCGTAGGCACCCAGGTTCACACCGGTCAGCACCACCTCGGGCACGCCGGCCTCCTGGGCCTCGCGAACTTGCTCAAGCACGGACTCGACGGGCACGGAACGCTCGGGACCGCGGGCCTTCCACACGATGCAATAGGTGCAACGGTGGTTGCAGCCATCCTGGATCTTCACGCCCAGCCGCGAACGACCGAGCGCATCGACCACGTCACCATCGCTGCAGGCGGGAACGCTATCGGACTCAACGCCCAGCACATCGCAGACACGTTCGGCGACATCGATCTTAGACGGCTCGGCAATCACGCGATCCGAAAGCTCCAACAGCTCCTCGGGATGCAAATTGACCACGCATCCGGTCACGACTACATAGGGCTCATTTGGATGGGCCAGCGCATGACGGACGGCCTTACGGGTCTTGGCCTCGGCCTCGCCCGTAACGGCACAGGTGTTAATGACGATCAGGTCGGCATCCTGGGGCTCCACCATAGCAAAACCCAGGCGCATAAGATCGGCAGTGATACGGTCAGACTCAACCCGGTTGACACGGCAGCCGAGGTTGACGACGGAAATATGGGGTGCGAGCACGCGGGCTCCTTAATCGAGGATATCGTCGAGGGCACTCTTGATACGGTCGGTCACCGACTTCTTACCGGAAGCGACGTCATCGCCCATCTCATCGGCAAAAGCACGGAGCAGCTCGCGCTGCTTATTGGAAAGATTGGTGGGAACGACCACGCGCAGTTGCACGATCAAGCGGCCACGCGAACCGCCACCGCCAATGCGCGGCATGCCGTAATTATTGACGCTCACGGTGTCGCCGTACTGGGCGCCGGCGGGGACGCACACCTTAACGACCTCGTCGGGCATAATGCCCTCGACATCGATCTCGCAGCCGAGCGCAGCCTGCGCAATCGAGATATCGCTCACCAGGTACAGGTCGTCACCGTTGCGCTTAAAGCGCTCATGGTCGGCAACGCGCACGTTGACAATCAAGTCGCCCGAAGGCTCGCCGCGAAGACCGGCCTCGCCAAAGCCGCTCACACGCAGCTGTCGACCGGTCGAAACGCCGGCGGGAATATCGATGTCAATCTTTTCATGCGAAGGCGTGCGGCCCTGACCATCGCAGGTCTCGCAGGGATGGTCGATAACCGTGCCCTCGCCATGGCAGTCGGGGCAAGGCGAGGAAGACTGAACCTGGCCCAAAAACGATCGCTGAACCGTCGTGACATAGCCCGTGCCGTGGCAGCGGCCGCACTGCTTTTCCTGTGCGCCCTCTGCCCTACCGGTGCCATTGCAGTCCTCGCAAGGAGCAAAGCGGTCATAGCTGATTGTCTTTTTGCAGCCGAGCGCCGCCTCCTCGAGCGTCACCGAAAGCGAGATGGCCATGTCACGACCGCGACGACGCTCGCGACGGCTGCGGGCGCCACCGCCGGCACCGCCGCCAAAAAACGACGAGAACAAGTCGTCCATGCCCATACCACCAAAGATATCGTTGATATCGACGTAGCCCGAACCACCAGGGCCGTCGGCAGTGCCGTAACGGTCGTAGTTAGCACGCTTCTGCTCATCGGAAAGAACGGAATAGGCCTCGTTGAGCTCCTTGAACTTGGCCTCGGCCTCGGGGTCGTCCGAAACGTCCGGGTGTACGGTACGGGCCTTCTTTAGAAACGCGCGCTTAATCGTCCGCGCGTCGGCATCCTTGTCGACGCCAAGTACCTCGTAGTAATCCCTATTTTCCGACACGACCGAATCCTTCCGACTTTCATTATTGTCACAGTGCGTCCTATACCCAAGCTGGGCCAACCGCAAACAGAGGGTTTGATGTTATTGCATTCCGTAAGGCGAAAGCATGGCCCGTTGCGAGCAGCTCGCGAACCAAACCGACACGAGCGCGAACATGAAGCCATTGGCAAAACCGTTGGCAAACTGCATCGCACCGCGCTTCCACCACAGCAGGCTGCGATGAAGCACGCCGTCCGAAAGCACCATGAACAGGCCCATGGTAAACGGAATAAAGCACATCACAGCAAAGGCCGAGAACACGCCCGAGATGGCCGAGAGTACCAAAAACGGCGCCACGATGCCCATCAGGTAAAAACCGGTACGAGCTTTGCCTTCCAAGCGCTCGGACTCGACATGGGCACGGCCGACTAGATCACCGCCAGCGGCACCGTTAGTGCCGGCGTGACCCATGCCGCTAATGCGGACCTCGTCGCCATCGTGCGTGCCGGCAGGAAACTCAATCGTCTGCTCGGAGGTTACGCGAGTACGACCGCTGCCACCGCAATCGGGGCAGGGGTCGGCCACGACCTTACCGGAACCGCCGCACTCGGGGCAGACCGACTGGAACGTGCCCGCACCAAACAGGAAGGACAAGTCGACGTCGATGTGCCCGCGGCCACCGCAGCTCGGGCAGGTATGGGCATGCTCGGAGGAGACAGAACCCGAGCCGCCGCAGTGACCACAGGTATCGAAGCGCGTATAGCGGACGGTCTTGCGGGCACCGTCCTTGGCCTCCTTGGCGTCCAGTTTGATATCGACGACCACGTTGGCGCCGTTCTCGGGATTGTAGGCAGCCTGGCCGCGACGCTGCTGGCCCCAGGCACCGCCAAAAGGAAAGCCGCCCTCAAAGGGATTGCCATAGCCCGTGTTGCCGGCATAGCCGCCACCATAGGGCGAAGCCGTAGGGGCACCGGCAAAGGGATTGCCAGAACGCATGGCATCGTAGCGCGCACGTTTTTGCTCATCCGAAAGCACGGCGTAGGCCTCGGAAACCTCTTTAAACTTTTCCTCGGCATCCGGCTCTTTGTTGACGTCCGGATGGAGCTTACGGGCCTTTTGCTGGAAGGCCTTTTGAATATCACGCGAGGTGGCGTCCTTGGAGACACCTAGAATCTCGTAGTAATCTTTTTCGTTCATCGTCGCCATGCGCGGCAACCTCCTGCTCACAGCAGCGTATATATTCCGGTAATTCTACCCGAGCGGCCTAAGCTAGATCCCAAAACAGCTCGAACAGAACATTTCCATCGAGCCAGCCCAGGTGTGTCGGTGCTAAACGAGCTCGAACATGGCCCGCGACGACATCTGCCGAAGTAAAGGGTCCCTCATGGACCCCGAGCGTCTCGGGCACCCAAGTGGCAAGACCCAATTCGAGCGCGCGATCACAAGCGGCTGTCAGCTCATCGGCCGGGATGACACGAGCCGCGCGAACCAACAGGTCGGACGCAATACCGCGCGTCATGCGACAAGCGAGCATCAGGTCTTCGGCCGCAGCCTCTCGCTGCGACAGGTATTCGGCCTCAAACGACGTCGCGTCATCGTCGCGCTGAACCAAACGCACACGGTACGCGTCGCCTCGAGCAGACACGCCGGGGAACAAACCTGCAAGACGGTCGAAATCCCCAGTATCAAGCATACCGGCGGCAGAACGGCCCAGGCCCAGGTAGCCCCGTCCGGTCCAGTAGGCAATGTTATGGGCGCATTCATGGCCGTCGAGCGCGTAGCTCGCCACCTCATACGGGTGATAGCCGGCGGCACCCAGGAGCTCGCGCGCCACGTCCATGCAGGCGGCCTGAAAATCCTCGTCGGGCTCGAGCGACTCGTCACGGCACGCCATGCGATAGAGGGGCGTCCCCACCTCGAGCGTGAGTGGATACACCGAAACATGATGCGGAACCGCCGCCAGCACGCCCTCGAGCGTACGCTTCCAACTCGCTGCGGTCTGCCCGGGAAGTCCGCACATAAGGTCGCACGACACGTCAAGCCCAGCGTCCTTGACCGTCGCGATGGCGGCGAGCGCCCGATCGGCATCGTGAATGCGGCCGATGGCGGTAAGTTCGGTGTTATCGAGCGTTTGCACGCCCAGAGAAACGCGTGTGACACCAACCTTGGCAAGCGCAGTAGCAAGCTCGGCGGTCAGCGACTCGGGATTGGCCTCGCAGGTAAACTCAACGGGGGCGCACCACGCACGAATACGCCGCGCCAGCTCCACCAGGCGCTCCCCCGCCAGCGACGGCGTGCCGCCGCCAACATAGACGGTGCGGATCTGGTCGAGGGCCCCAGCCTTGCCAAAAGCATCGAGGCGCGCATACAACTGCTCAAAATAGGAATCAAGCGCGGCATCCAAATCATACGCAGCAAAGCTGCGCGAGTCAAAGTCGCAGTACCGGCACTTTTGAGCGCAAAACGGCACGTGCACGTACAGCGCGGTAACGGCCACCGTTAGGCCTCCAGCGGATGAGCAGGCACCGACTCGCCGGCGGCAAGCGCGGCCTCGCAGGCCACCACGTCGCGCTCGATATCATCGACCAGCGCCATAAACTCCTCGTACGTAGAGCAACGCACCACCTGAGCGCGCCAGGCGGCGGCATGGGGCATACCCTTTAAGTACCAGCTTGCGTACGTGCGAGCACGCGACATGAGCGGCAGAAGCTCGTGCGTCAACGTCAGGTGCTCGCGCAGAGCCTCCAGGCGCTCGACCGAGGAGCGAGAAGGAACCGGCGTGCCATCGAGTGCAAGGGCTCGGGCATCGCCGAACACCCACGGATTGCCGTAGATGCCGCGCGCGATAAACACCGCGCTGGCACCCGAGCCGTGCAGATGCTCAGCAGCGTCCTCGGCCGAGAACACATCGCCCGAACCAATCACGGGAATCTCGACAGCGTCGGCAACCTCATCGACGACAGACCAATCGGCCTGGCCCGTGTAGAGCTGCGTGGCGCAACGACCATGCACGGCGACTGCGGCAGCCCCTGCACTCTCAAGCATCTGGGCAAATGTCGCGGCATTGCGGTCCTCGGCATAAAAGCCCTTGCGAATCTTGACGGTCACGGGCACGTGCGCCGCGCCCACCGTGGCCTCGACGATCTTCTCGGCCAGGTCGGGCGTGCGCATGAGCGCCGAGCCCTCGCCCTTGGTAACGACCTTGCGGGCGGGACATGCCATGTTGATATCGATGAGCGACAGGCGATCGCCCACACGTTCCTCGACGGCAGCGACGGCGCTCGCAAACTGATCGGGTTTGGAGCCAAAGAGCTGCACGCAAATCTGCTGCTCCTCGTCGGCCGGTAGCACCAGGCGCCACGTCTTATTGCTGGCATAGGCAAGGCCCGCCACGCTCACCATCTCGCTGTAGGCAAGGTTGGCACCGCGGCGGCGGCACATGATACGGTAGGCAGGGTCGGTCACGCCCGCCATGGGAGCCATAAGGAACGGCTGCTCGGCATAGGCGCCCAGCAGCCGCTTGCTGTATTCAGAAAGCGCCATAGACCTACTCGTCCACCTTGAGGATCGCCATAAAGGCCTCCTGCGGGACCTCGACCGATCCGATGGCCTTCATGCGCTTCTTGCCCTCTTTCTGCTTCTCGAGCAGCTTGCGCTTACGCGAGATATCGCCGCCGTAGCACTTAGCAAGAACGTCCTTGCGACGCGCCTTGACGGTGGAACGGGCGATGATCTTGTTGCCGATAGCACCCTGGATGGGCACCTCGAACAGCTGACGCGGGATGATCTCCTTGAGCTTGTCGCACAGGCCACGGGCCAGGCCATATGCCTTGTCCTTATGGACGATAAACGAAAGCGCGTCCACCTCGTCGCCCGAAAGCAGGATGTCGAGCTTGACGAGCTCAGAGGGGCGATATTCGTTGAACTCATAGTCGAGCGAGGCGTAACCCTTGGTGCGGCTCTTGAGCTGATCGAAGAAGTCCAAGATGAGCTCAGCGAGCGGCATATCGAAGCGCATCTCGACCGATTTGCTCGTCAGGTGGATCATGTCGGTTGTGACGCCGCGGTGCTCGATGGCGAGCTGCATGACGGCACCCGTGTACTCAGGCGGGCAGATGATCTTTGCCTTGAGGTAGGGTTCCTCGATACGTTCGATGCGCGTGGCCTCGGGAAGGTCCTGCGGACTGCGGACATCGATCATTTCGCCGTCGGTCTTGTAGACGTGATAGTCGACCGAGGGACTCGTGGCAATGAGGTCCAGGTTGAACTCGCGCTCCAGGCGTTCCTTGACGACTTCCATGTGCAGCAGGCCCAGGAAGCCCACGCGGAAGCCGAAACCGAGCGCCACCGACGTCTCGGGCTCCCACACCAACGACGGGTCGTTGACGTGCAGCTTATCGAGGGCGTCACGCAGGTTCTCGTAGTCCTTGTTGTCGATCGGGAACAGGCCCGTGTAGACCATGGGCTTGGCCTCGCGGTAGCCCGGCAGAGGCTCGGGGCAGGGGTTCGAAGCCCACGTAAGGGTATCGCCCACGCGCACAGCCTCGGGGTCCTTCAGACCCGTGACCACATAGCCAACCTCGCCGACGGTCAGCGCGTCGACCGGGGTCTCGGCAGGACGCTTGACGCCCACGCCGTCGACCAAAAAGTCACCCTTGGCCTGCATCATAAGCAGAGTATCGCCCTTTTTGATGGAACCATCGAAGACGCGCACCGTAGCCACCACACCGCGATACTCGTCAAAGTACGAATCCAAAATGAGCGCTTTGAGCGGAGCGTTTGCATCGCCCTTAGGCGGCGAAATCAAAAAGACGATGGACTCCAGCAGATCGTGAATGCCCTCGCCGGTCTTGCCCGAGACGCACACGGCATCATCGGCGGGAATCGCCAGGTCGTCCTCGATCTCGGTCTTAACCTCGTCGGGATGGGCCGAGGGCAGGTCGATCTTGTTGATGGCGGGCACAATGTCCAGATTGGCGTTCATGGCGAGCGTCGCGTTGGAAACGGTCTGCGCCTCGACGCCCTGCGTGGCGTCGACAACGAGTACCGCGCCCTCACAGGCTGCCAGCGAGCGCGAGACCTCATAGGTAAAGTCAACGTGGCCCGGCGTATCGATCAGATTGAACTGATACGTCTCACCATCGTCGGCGTCATAGGAAACGCGGACGGCATTGGACTTGATCGTAATGCCGCGCTCGCGCTCGATATCCATGGTGTCGAGCAGCTGCGACTCCATGTCGCGTTCGTCGACGGTATGGGTGAGCTCGAGGATGCGGTCGCTGATCGTGGACTTGCCATGGTCGATATGCGCAACGATCGAGAAGTTGCGGATGTGGGAAATGTCAATTGAAGTATTCATGCGGACTATCTTACCCGAGCGGTACAAAAATGGAGCCTGTTCCATAAAACAGGCTCCATTTATGCGCGTAATCTGTGTGGTGTGAAATTTACAACTTAGGCGTTGATGCTGTTCACGAGCTTGGCAAGACCGGACTTGCGGTTGGAAGCCTGGTTCTTGTGGATAACATGCTTGGCGGCAGCCATGTCGAGACGCTTGGTGACGGTCTTGAGGGCAGCCTGGGCCTTCTCGGCGTCGCCCTCGGCGACGGCGGACTGGACGTGCTTGGTCAGCGTCTTGAGCTCGGACTTGACAGCCTTGTTACGCATGCGAGCTGCCTCATTGGTGCGGATACGCTTCTTCTGAGACTTGATGTTTGCCACTTCTGGAGTTCCTTTCGAGTTCCTTGCAAAAAATGTATGACACCTCTGAGACACGGTGAGGTCATGCAAGCGCCTACTATAGCACGCTCCCTCTCAAAGGGATAGAACGAATTTGTCAAATAGGCAGGTATCATCACGATTTTCTCAAGATGTTCGTAATCCAGAGCAAAAGCGCCGTCTGAGAATCGGCCGAACCCTTGAGCGCGAGCTCCACATCGACCGCACCCTCGAGCGCTGCGACGAGCTCGGTCATCGAAAAACGACGCGCCCAGGTAAGGTGATTCTTGACCTGCCAGGACTGGAGCTTGAGCGTTGCGGCCAGCTCGCGACCCTGCCCACGCGCGTCGAGCGCCTTGGCGACGATAAGCTCGCGAATGCGACCGCACAGCAATGTGTAAGTCCACACGTAGCTCTTGGAGGGCAGGAGCTTAAAGAGCTCGAGCGAACGCCGCATATCGCGAGCCGAAACGGCGTTGAGGAAGTCCCAGGGTTGGATCTCGGCCGTACGTACAATCCAGCGCTCAACATCGGCAAGTTCAATCTGGGGCGACTCGACCATCTGGGCAAGCTTAGCCAAGTCGTTATCGAGCATGCGCGTGTTTTCGCCCGAACGCGAGACGAGCTCCTCGGCGGCCGCCGTCGAAATCGACTTACCGCGCTGCGTCGCCATCTGCTGAACACGGCGCGGCAGTTCCCAGCGCTTGGTACCCGAGCAATCGACGATAGCCTTCTTGTCGATCTTGGCGATTGCCTTATACAGGCGCGTATTCTTGGCAAGTGAGTCGGCGATGATGAGGCAGACCGTTGTTGGGCTGGGACTCGCCAGATACCCAACGAGCGGCTCCGAGACCGCCTTGGCGAGCTTTGAGCAGCCATCGAGGATTACCAGACGAAACTCGCTGCCCATCGGAAAGGTGTTAAGCGATCCGATAATGGACTCGATATCGGGGTCCTTGGTCATGTCTCGCTCGTCGAGGTTGAACTCGACCATACCCGATTTTTCCAGACGCGCTTTCATACGCGAGACGGCGTGGTCGCGCTTAACTCCGTCGGTACCGACAATCAGATATGCCGGCAGCAAACCGGTTTCGGACATTGCGCCCCCCTCCCGCAGGCCTTCGTATTCGTTCCGTGCCATTCTAGCCCAGGGGCCCACCACACGCCAACGACGTCGTCACGGTCGCTGGCATCGCATCGCAAAGCCATTCGCAGTCGGTGTGACGGTAATGTCGCCGTGTTCGATAGTACACGCGAACACACCACCCGCTTCCTTAACGGCATCGATGCAGGCATCGGACGGATGGCCGTATCGATTCCCCTCACCGGCGCTTGCGAGGGAAAGCTCGGGCTTCAGGACGTCCAGCAACTCGCCATCGACTGAAACCTTGGAGCCGTGATGCCCAAGTTTAAGGACATCGATATCCCCCACCTCCTGCACGAATTCCCGCTCTTGGTCGAGCTCGGCATCACCGGTGAGAAGTATTCGCAGGCCCTTGCCTTCCTGAACATAAGAGAGCAGCAGGACAAGCGAGTCCTCATTTCCCTCGCCATCCACGGACTCGAATGGCCACATCACGCGGGCGCAAAATGAGCCGATGTCGACCATATCCCCACGGCGCACCTGCCGATACTCCACGCCAGGTCGGTTCAATACCTCGGCAGGAGCATCCTCCAGCGCATCCGCCGCCACGGCAATCGTTCCGACCGAAAACTGTTCGAGCACGGCAGGCAGACCACCCCAGTGGTCCTCATCCCAATGCGTCACAAAGACGGCGTCGATATGGTGCACGTTATTGCGAACCAACGCCGCCACCACGCGCTCGTCGAGTCCGCAGTCGACGAGCGCAACTGCGCCGCCCTGGCGGATAAGAATCGCATCGGCCTGGCCCACATCGAGCACCGTCACCGAAGGCGGAGCGAATCGATCCCAATAGACGTACGGAATCGCAGCCAAGAGCATCAGGCATGCAAGCCCCACCGCCATAGGACGTGCACGAGGACGCGGCCACCAGACCAGCAGAACCACCAGAAAACACGGCACTAAGTAAATCCACATGCTATCGGGCGGCACATTCACGGATGCACCCGGCACGGCGGCAAACAGCTGCTCGAAGAACAGCGCGCAACGGGCGGCAATCATGGGCACAACGAGCGCCCAAGTCCGCAACGGTGCCACGAACGAAAAGGGAACCAACACGATCGACACAGCGAGCAGTACGCTCACCACCGGACCGAGGACAGCATTTGCCTGCGGAGCAATGAGCGAGAACGTACCGAAGGCAGGAACGGTAATGGGAAGTGTCGCCAGTTGCGAGCACAGCGTGACGGAAAGCATGCCGGCAACGCCCGATGGCAAGCCCAGCTCACCCAAAGCGTAGGTCGCATAAGAGCAAAAGCACAGAATGGCTAAGACGCTGGCACATGATAGCTGAAATCCCATCTCGAACAGCACCGTCGGCCGCAGTAGCACAAAGATGGACATGGTTACGAAGAGTGCCGATGCGCCGTGCCGACGACGCCCCGCGTCGTTTACGACAAGCGTCACGAACACCATGCAGCACGCGCGCACGGCCGAGGGAGACGCGCCCGTAAAGGCAGCGTAGCCCACAAGCGTTATCGCCAATATCGCCCGCTGAAGACCACGTGAGCACCGAGCCTTTTGCAATACGCCCTCGATTACAAACCCCACGATAGCCAAATGGCTGCCCGAGACGGCGATAAGATGTGCCGTTCCCGTCACAGAAAACCAGTCGCCCGCCGGCTGGGCGCGCAGCTCGGCCGAACGACCGCAGACGACACCGGCTATGAGCGCACGCGCCGGGTCGGTCGCAGGCGCGATGGACGCAAGCAGCCCATTTCGCAGCCGAAGCAGCGGCCCCGGAGAACCCTCATCGACCGACACAATCCGAACGGCTTTAACCTTACGCACCTCGCCTCGGAGCATGCGCGATCGTCCATATGCATCGTTCTCAAAACGCGAAACGCGACCGATAACACGCACGTGCGCCCCGACCTTGAGCTCACGATCACACGATAGGCGAACCGTTGCCAAGTTCTTACCGTCCGCGCGTGCCTCGCAGGTATAGGAATACACGTCGTCGTTTATGGATGGATCACCCTGCACGACAAACTCGAGGCCGCTTGCCGCTCGACCGTCGAGCGCCTTCGAGGCGCTGAGCACACCCACAGCCCACCACGCCGAGACGACCGCTCCCGCCACGAGACCGGCGGACGCGGCATACAGCCACCGCTTCAAAGGGGCAAGCCGCGCACAAGAGTGAGCCAGCACAACGAAAACCGCTGCCGCAACGGGAATGGCCCATAGCGGCCCGACCGCCGTCGCCCGCTCCCTCAGCAGCGCATCAGCGGCTATGCTGAGCACCAAGGCGCAGCTCACGCACATGCCGGCACACAGGGCCATCGTCCACGGAATCAGGGGTCGCGGAGGCATCACGTGCTCGCGCTCGGTCGCGCTCATACGCAGATGCAATCTTTGATTTTGGCAAGCTTCTTCTCGCCGATTCCCGACACACGCATCAGATCGTCAACCGAGGCGAAAGCACCGTTCTTTGTCCGCTCATCGATAATCGACTGGGCCATGGAGGGGCCGATGCCCGAAAGCGTCTGCAGCTCTTCTGCGCTTGCCGTATTGATGTTTACTAGGCCTGTTGCGCCACTAACGCCCGACGATGCGGAAGTCCCACCATCAACACCGGCTTCCGCAATGGACGCCTGCTGCTCCCCTACCGTTGGAACGTGAATTTTTTGTCCATCAGTGACCTTGGATGCACGATTAAGCCCCGTAACGTCTGCTTCGGGCGCCAGCCCGCCGGCGGCATCAATCGCCTGAGCCACCCGCGCCCCGTCTTTGAGGCGATATACACCGGGTGACACCACGGCGCCATCAACATCGACATAGACCTCTGCCGCGGCAGACGCCTTAGGCGAAGAGCCTTCGGATGTCTTTCCGCTCGAAGCATCGCCGGATCCCGGCTCCACTAACGTGCCCGAACCATCAGTGCGCTCAAACGACACACCGCCGGCACCGCCGCCAAGGTTCGCCATCGCCAGCCCACTCGCCATCGCAATGACGACCAGTATCGCCATCACCACTGCCTTATGACCGAGCAGTTTGCCCGCCCAGCGGTCCATCTTTTTGACTCGTTCGTGTTGTTCGCGCTGCGCCATAGCAAAACCTCCCAACACCATCGTGTCAGGAAAGGAGCTCCACAACAGCCACGCCCCAAAACCGGTTTTTGCGGTCAAACCA
>CAUGKA010000024.1 GCA_959599615.1 uncultured Collinsella sp.
TGCCGAGTAGGGGATAGCGTATCGCGCAAAAAGCGGGGCCGCTGGCGATGTTGCCAGCGGCCCCGCTTTGTTTCGTCCCATTGCGCCCGGCTAGTCCTCGAGCAGGTCCTCGATAAAGCCGACACGGTAGTTCTTGAAGATTACCTCGCCGCCGTCTTGCGTGGCGTCCAGATCGACATCGCCCATGATGCCAAAATCGTGGTCGCCATCCTCGTCAGCAAAGATCTGGTGCACGTGCCATACGTGCGCGGTCTTCTCGTCGGACTCGTCGATGGAAAACATCGCGGCGCTGCGGGCGTCTCCGTCGGTGAAGATTTCCTCGTGCTGCTCATGGTAGGCATCGAGCGCCTTTTGCCAGCGGATCTCGCTCATGCCCCAGTCGTCGTCGAGCTCGCCCAGGTCGCGCACGTGCTCGCGGGCGGCAAGGGTCACGCGGCGGAAGAGCGCGTTGCGCACCAGCAGCGTGCAGCCGCGGCGATCCGCCACGACCTCGTCGATGCCCTGCGGCGGCGCGGCGTCGAGGGCTGCCGGGTTGCCGGCGTTCTCCCACTCGTCCACCAGGCTCGAGTCGACCGAGCGCACCACAAAGCCGAGCCACGAAATGATGTCACGCAAGCGCTCATCGCGCTTCTCAATGGGCACGGTGCGATCGAGGGAACGGTAGGCCTCGGCTAGGTAGCGCAGCAGAATGCCCTCGGAGCGGGCGATGCCGAGCTTTTGGATATAGCCCTTAAAGTCACTCGCGCTTTCCAGCATGTCGCGCAGGACACTCTTGGGCGAGAGCTGGTAGTCGTTGGCCCAGGGTACTTCCTGGCAGTACTTGTCAAAGGCGGCGTCGAGCAAATCCTCGAGCGGTTTTTCGTACGTGACGTCCTGAATACGCTCCAGACGCTCCTCATACTCAATGCCGTCGGCCTTCATCTCGGCCATGGCGCAGTCGCGCGCGGCGCGCTCCTGTGCGCGCAATACCTGCTTGGGGTCCTCGAGCGTAGCCTCGACCATCGAGATGAGGTCCATGGTATAGGTCTCGCTCTCGGGATCGAGCAACTCCAGCGCGGCAAGCAAAAACGGCGAGAGCGGCTGGTCGAGCGCAAAGTCCTCGGGCAGGTCGACCGTCAGCGCGTAGTCGATGTCCGGCGCGGCGTCAGCCGGAGCGTCGGGTGCGGGCGGCACTTCGGTGCGAACGACGACGCCGGAATCGATGAGCGTGGCGAATATTTCGTCGGCGCGAACCTCGAGCTTAGCCTTTTCCTCGGGCGTTTGCAGGCTTGTCTCGATGAGGTCGTGCACGCGGGCGCGAGCGTCGCCGCCCTGCTCGACCACGCTAATCACCATGGAGTGTGTGATGCGAAGGCGCGGCTTGAGCGTTTCGGGCTGCGTCTCGATCAGGCGCTCAAAGGTCTGCTTGTTCCAGGTGACAAAGCCCTCGGGGGCCTTCTTCTTTTTAATCTTGCGGAGCTTCTTGGGGTCGTCGCCCGCCTTGGCCATAAGCTTGGCATTCTCGATCTCGTGCTCGGGTGCCTCGGCAATCACCATGCCCTCGGTATCGAAGCCCGAGCGGCCGGCGCGACCGGCAATCTGATGGAACTCACGGGCGCGCAGACGACGCATCTTGTAGCCATCGAACTTGGTGAGCGCGGTGAGCACCACGGTGTGGATGGGTACGTTGATGCCGACGCCGAGCGTATCGGTGCCGCAGATGACGGGCAACAGACCCTGCTGCGCCAAGCGCTCGACAAGCAGGCGATAGCGCGGCAACATGCCAGCATGGTGCACGCCGACGCCGCATCCAAGCAGACGTTTGAGAATCTTACCAAAGGCCGTGGAAAAGCTCGTTCCCTTTGCCGCTTCTTTGATGGCCTCGCGCTGCTCCTTGCTGGCGATGCCAAAATTGGCGAGCGACTGTGCCGTCGCAAGGGCAGCATCCTGGCTAAAGTGCACGATATAGAGCGGGGCCTCGCCTCGGCGCATGGCGAGCTCGACCGTGCCCTCGAGGGAGGTTGTCACATAGTCGTAGCTCAGCGGAACAGGACGCGGGGCGTCGACGACCAAGTCGCAAGCAGCGCCGGTGTGCTCCTCGAGTGAGGCGGCGATGGCAGTGACATCGCCGAGCGTGGCGCTCATGAGCATGAATTGCGTGTGAGGCAGGGTGAGCAGCGGCACCTGCCAGGCCCAACCGCGATCGGGGTCGGCAAAGTAGTGGAACTCGTCCATGGCGACGCAGCCAACATCGGCATCTTCGCCCTCGCGTAGTGCGTCGTTGGCGAGGATTTCTGCCGTACAGCAGATGACGGGCGCCTTGGTGTTGATATGCGTGTCGCCGGTGATCATACCGACGTTATCGCGGCCGAGCACCTGCACAAGGTCGAAAAACTTCTCGCTGACCAGAGCCTTGATGGGGGCCGTGTAATAGCAGCGTTTGCCCTGTGCCATGCCCATAAAGAGCATGCCCAGCGCGACAAGCGACTTGCCCGATCCGGTCGGCGTGCCCAGAATGACGTGATCGCCGGCGGCTAGATCCATGAGGGCCTCTTCCTGGTGGTCCCACAGCTCAATACCGCGATCGCTCGTCCATTCAAAGAAGCGCTCGAAGGCCTGGTCGGGCGTGAGCCACGGTTCGGGCTCGCTGCCGTCCTCGGGCTCCCACCAGGTGGGGGAGAGCGCACCGAGTGAGCCGAATTCGGCTTCGGTTCCCGTGCCGCCCGAGAATGAACTGGCGGCTCCGGCGCCGGAGACGGTGCTGGCGGCGATATCTGTCGTGGTCTGTGCCATGTGTTTGCTTTCTCTCGCGATTGTCCGCCAACTATTATGGCGTAGCGGCGGCGCGGGGTGCCAGCGCGAAAGAAAATGCAGGAAATGGGCGTTCTGCCCTGCCGTTTAGTGTAGTCGCTAGCCAAGTGAGTAGACTTTTTGCGATATTGCGAGCACATGACTTTTGCGCAAGGGTTCTACCTGCGGTTTTATGTTTCGCTATGCGGGCTGTGCCTGGCTATTGCAAAAAAGTCTACTCACTTAGGTTTGAGGGCCGTTCGCTGGCGCCAATTTGCGCTTGTTTGCCGACGCCGCGACCATCAGAAGCCCCTAGGACTCTTGCGGCAGGCGCTTCTTGCCTTTGCGGGCGCGGTTTCTAAAGTTCTCGACGGCCTCTTCCATGCCCAGAGGTACATAGGTGAGCTCATCGAGGTTTTCGGGCAGGTAGCAGGCAAGGCTTTGCTCCTGCGCGCGGCCCGCCGCGAGCTGTTCATTGCTGGGCTGCGCGCCGGGTGTGGCGCAAATGCCATAGACGACGGCACCCATCTCGCGCGTGCGGCATTCGTACTCGGTCTCGGGATGCTCGGGATGGTCGCGGCGGACGTCGTCGCTTACCCAAAGCGTGTCGTAGCCGGCCGCGGCAAACTGCCCCAGGGCGTAGTCGCGCAATGGCTTACTGTCGGTTCGCAGTGTGACGGTGGCGCCGGCTGAAAAGAGCGGGCGGTAGAGCATCAGATGGTCGACATGGACGAGTCGTTTTTTGGCGTACTTGGCCTTGGGCTGCGGCGTGGGAAAGTTAATGGTAATGGCATCGAGCTCGCCTGCGGCAAACAGCTGCGGCAGCGATGCGGCGCCTCGGGGCAGGACGAGTGCGTTGGACAGCTCCTGCTCGCAGATTTTCTGTGCGGCATAGGCGATGCAGATGGGCTCCTGGTCCATACCGATAAAGAGGGTGTTTGGCTCGTGGGCCGCGCGCTCTACAAGGTACGTTCCCTTGCCACAGCCAAGATCCAGGTGAAGGTGTTCGAAGGGCTTGCTGCCAACTGGCGCGCAAGCCTCGCGCCAATCTCCGGCATAGGCCTCGGGGTTCGTCTCAATCGCATCGGCGTAGCGCTCCAGGCGCTCCTCGAGCACAAAGTTCTTAGGCGTGCGAACGTGGACGGCTCCCATGAGGCTCCTTGGTCATACGTATGGAACGCATGGCTGCACGTTCCGGTGATGGGTTAGAAGGGGGCGATTTGCCCTAAAATTGCGGCGGTCAAGCACGGTATCCCGCGTGCCGATGCCTACAGGCGCTTGAGAATCACGTAACGGTTGAGCTCGCCGCTGCGACCGTCGGCATGGAAGCGCTCAAGCTCGCGCACGGGGACCTCGCCGCTCTTGTAGAATGTGCGCACGCCGCGCACCAGGTCGGTGATCTGCTGATCGTCAAAGTGATGGCAATAGCGGTAGGCGTGGCGGTCGTTTTGCCAGCCAATGAGGTGGTCGCCGGCTTCAAACTGCGCGGAATCGTAACTTTCAAACGGCGGGGTGAGCTCGGCGCGGGCTTCGGCGCGAACGGCCTTGCGCGCCATGCGCTCGTCGTTCATAAACTCCCAAAAGCTGATGGCGATGATGCCGCCTGGGCGCGTCTGGCGCACCAGGGCGTCGAGCACGCGTACGCGGTACTCGCACGACGGCACGTGGTGCATAAAGCCAAAGCAGACCGAGATGTCGGCGAGCGGGGCGTCGAAAAGCACGTCGGGTGTCTCGGCGGGGTTGAGCTTCATGAGGGCATCGAGTACGTCGAGTTCCTGGAAGTGCAGGTTGGGAATGCGCAGGGCGTGACCGTGCGCATCGATAGCCAAATCCTGACACGAGTCAACACCATAGAACTCAAACGGGCAACTGGCATCTGCCGAGGGGTTTGCGCCGTCGACGCCCTTGGCGGAAAGTGCGCCGCCGGCGGCAAAGTTCTCGAATCGCATGTTGCCGCAGGCAAGATCGAAGACGCGGACGGGATGCTCGATCGTGGCGACGTCGAGCTGCTCGAGCGCTATGTCCATGGTGCGTACCCAGCCGGGCCACGGTGCCTGGCGCGTATCGGAGAAGGAGGCGGAGTGCTCGCGATAGAACGTATTGTTGAGCTGAATGAGCGATGAGGCGAAATCGCGGTTCACGGCGCGGAACTCCCTCCGTTGGCGGTGCGGAATAAACAGTACGACCATACTACCGTTAACGCCGCAACGGGGACAACCGAGCTGCGGGTCATTGCTTTGTTTGGACACATTTCCGCAGCTCATATATGCCCGCAACCGCCGGTTGTCAAAAATCTCACTAGAATAGGTGGCATGCTTTTGGCGGTGGCGGATAGATTTTTAACTGTGCAAGGCGCCTTAAGAACAAAAACGGTCCGGCGGTACGGCTGGCATCGCATAGGAGGAACCATGAATGTAGAAACTGCGCAGCGGCTCGCCGACCTTCGTCGCAGCAAGGGTTTTAGCCAAGAAGGGCTGGCGCGAAAGCTGGGGCTGTCGCGCCAGGCGGTCAGTAAATGGGAGCGTGCGGAGAGCTCGCCCGATACCGAGAACCTGATCTCGCTCGCAAAACTCTATGGCGTGAGTTTGGACGAGCTCCTTAATCCGAGCGATGAGATCGAGGACGATATCGAGTTTGAGAACGAGGACCGCGCCCGTCAGCGCGAGGCCGAGGCGGCGGAGCGCGCCCGTACCCATGAGGCAGCGGCACGTGCTACCGAGGCGGCAACACAGGCGAGTGATGCCGCCGCCAAGGCGGCGCAAGCGGCAAGCTGGAGCGCGCAGGCCGCCAATGCCGCTACGGCGCAGGTGACGAGTGGCGGCGCAGCTGGCTCGACTCCGGTGAAAGGTCCGTTCCAGTCGTTTCCGTATTGGGCCGTGTGCTGGCTGCTGTTCTTTTTGCTGATGTTCCTGTTTGGTGGCTCCTTTGCCGCGCTGATCTTCTTTACAATCCCCATCTATCACTGGGTGGCGCGTGCGCTCGATGGCGATTGGGCACGCGGGGATATTCAGATTGGTCCGGCGCCGGAGGCGGCTAAGGCTCAGGATGTTTCCGCTGCGGTTGATACTGACGTGGCTTCCTCGACCGCCGCTGAGCCGAGCGCCAAAGAAGGTGATGAATGATGAAGCTCTCGCATGAGTCCAAGGTCCGCCTGGGCGTCGGTATCGGAGCGTTCGTGCTCATCATCGGGCTTATCTTTGGCACTTCGCGGATATTGTTTCATTTTGATGGCCCGTGGGATCTCGGCGATATTGCATCCGGTTTGTCCGGTATGGACGATGTGGTTGACGGGGACGATTCTTTGGATGGCGGTAACTATTCCGCTCAGTCTAGGCAGCTTTCGAGCGAAACGTTTGATGCCGACTCATTCCAGTCCCTTGACCTGGATGTGACATCGGGTGAGGTTGAGATCAAGTGCGTTTCCGGCGGGCAGGTGCGTGTCATCGAGAGCGGTCGTGTTGCAAAGGGGGTAGCTACCTACGATGCTGCCACTCAGAATCTGGCCGAGGTTAAGGGTTCTGCGCTCAAGATTCGCCAGTTCGATTGCGATGACGAGCGCGCCATTGACCGCACGGTTACCGTCGAACTGCCGCGCGAAGTTGCCGATAACATGGTGGGCATTACAGCGAATGTAGGATCGGGCGATCTGACGGTCACGGACATTGCGTGTCATGACGTCAACCTGACTTTGGACTCGGGAGACATCGAGTTTGCGGGTACTGTAACCGACACCCTGAATGCCAAGGTAGGTTCGGGCGATGTGACGTTCGAGCTCTACCAGGCCCCCGCGAAGTCTATGGACGTAAGCGTGGACTCGGGCGATGTGGAGATAACGGTTCCGAACTCTACGGGCTTTAAGGCGAGCCTCACCGTGGGCAGCGGTGACTTCGAGAGCGATTTCCTTCCGCTTGGCTACGATGGCGAGACCATATTGAATCTTGAATTCGACAACGGTGATAAGTCTGCCACGTATCGTTTTAAGGTCGGTTCGGGCGACATGTCGTTCGATCCGGAGTGACATGCGGTTTTCGGAGATCGGTGCATATAGGCATGCTCTTTGATGGAGGCGCCGGGGCCGTGACTGGCTCCGGCGCCTTTGCCTTTACAATGGGGGCATGGAACAGATTATTTTGAACATACTCGAGGCTCTGCGTCGCGGTGAGACCGTGGACGACAAGGCGCTCGTCAAACTGATACATGCCGAGGCGCGCCGTGAGGGTGCCGACAAACGAGATCTGGCCAAGCGCCGTCTGCTGCCGTTTTACCAGCGGGTGAAGCGCGAGGAGCCGGCTCGTTGGGCTGGATGGAATGTCGATGCCGAGCTGGAGCGTCAGCTGCTGCAGGTGCTGCGCATGAAGCCGCGCCGCACGGCTTCGGGCGTGGCGACCATTACCGTCATCACCAAGCCGTGGCCCTGTTCGGGCGATTGCCTGTTTTGCCCCAACGATCTGCGCATGCCCAAAAGCTATCTGCATGCCGAGCCGGCATGCGCCCGTGCGGAGCAAAACTGCTTTGACCCGTATTTGCAGGTGAGCGCTCGCCTGACCGCACTTTCGCAGATGGGGCATGCGACCGACAAGATCGAGCTTATCGTGCTCGGTGGCACCTGGAGCGACTATCCGCAAGGGTATCAGACGTGGTTTATGTCCGAGCTTTTCCGTGCGCTCAATGACGATGCCGTCGCCGGCGTGGCGGCAAACCCCATGTTGGCGCGTCCGGGCATCAGCCGTGCCGAGGCGGGGCGCCTGCTCGATGACGCTCCCGCCGATGCCCTGCCGCCGGTGGTAACAGAGCGCCGCGAGTGCTATCGGGCTGCCGGCATTGCGACTGATGAGGTCGAGCTTGCTGCCGGCGTTGCCGGCGAGCAGAGGCGTGTGGATGCCGCCGTGGGCGGCTATAACCGTGCGGTGCGAAAGCTCTATGGCCCTGGCACGCCGTGGGGCGAGGTCGCCGAGTGGCAGACGGCGACGATGGAAGAGCTTGAGCGGCAGCAGCGCATCAACGAGACGGCGAAGCATCGCGTGGTGGGGCTCGTCATCGAGACGCGTCCCGATGCTGTAACGCCGCAGGCTCTCACGCTCATCCGTCGTTTGGGGTGCACCAAGATTCAGATGGGCATCCAAAGCCTTGACCAGCACCTGCTCGACATCAACGAGCGCCGTATTACGGTGGCACAGATCGAGCGGGCGTTTTCGCTCGCGCGCCTATTTGGCTTTAAGATCCACGCGCACTTTATGCTCAACTTGCTGGGCGCCACGCCCGAGGGGGACAAGCGTGACTACGAGCGCTTTATGACCGAGGGCGCCTTTATGCCCGACGAGGTCAAGGTCTACCCGTGCGCGCTCATCGAGGGCTCGCGTCTGGTGGGCTGTTACGAGCGTGGCGAGTGGCGCCCCTATACCGAGGAAGAGCTGCTCGACGTTCTGGCCGACGACATCGTGGTGACGCCGGCGTTCTGCCGCATTAGCCGCATGATTCGCGACTTTAGCTCTGACGACATCATGGTGGGCAACAAGAAGCCTAACCTGCGTCAACTCGTCGAAAACCGCTTGGCTGCTCGTGGGGAAGGCGCGACGGTGCGCGAGATCCGCTATCGCGAGATCAGCACGGCGGGTGCCGACTTGGATGAGCTATCTCTTGATGAGGAAGTGGCGTACGAGACGCCGGTGACTTACGAGTGCTTTTTGCAGTGGGTGACACCGCAGGGCAAAATCGCGGGCTTTTTGCGGTTGTCGCTGCCTGACCATTCGTTTGTTGCCGCGCATGCGGACGAGTTGCCGACGACGCCGGACGAGGCGATGATTCGCGAGGTGCACGTGTATGGCATGGCGGCACGCGTGGGCGACCAGGGACAGGCGGCGCAGCATCACGGGCTGGGGCGTTTGCTCGTAGAGCGTGCATGCGAGATTGCCCGGGATGCGGGTTATGCGCGTATCAACGTGATTAGCGCGATTGGCACACGCGAGTACTATCGCCATCTTGGATTTTATGACCATGGCCTTTATCTGCAAAAGGAGCTCTAGATGAACAAGCCGAGTGTTTCTGCCGGCGTCGTTGCCGGCGTTGCTCTGGGAGCCGCGGCGCTTGGTGCGGCCGCCGTCGCTGTTCGTGCTGCCTGTCTGCAGGTTGCGCGAACCCGCAATGGGTTGGCGCGTGTGAAACGCGTGCACGATGAGGGCGGCGATGAGATTCGCGTGCTGGTGCAAGGCGGAGTCTACCAAAGCGCAAGCTACGTTGGCGAGCGTTGGGCAGAGCCCGTCTTTGCGTACTATCGTGCGTTTGACGACGTGTTTGAGGCCGAGCGCGCAATGCATGACGCCTATGGTCACGGTATCGACCGCATGCTCATGCTGGGCGGCGGCGGGTTTGCCTATCCCAAGTTTGCGCTGATGTCGCACGAGAGCTTGCGCATGGACGTCATTGAGTACGATGCTGAGATTACGCGCCTGGCGCGCCGTTGGTTCTACCTGGACGAGCTGGAGCGCACGGTGGGCGATCGCCTGCGAGTGATTACCGCTGAGGCTCGCTCGTATCTGGGCGTGACGAGCGTGGGTCATCGTCGCTACGATGTGGTCGTGAGCGATTGCTTTGGCGGTGCCGAGCCCGTACGCGAGCTGGCGACGGTTGAGGCATTGCGTTTAGTGCGGGGCAGCCTGAACCCCGGGGGTATCTACGTGGCCAATATCGTGAGCGCAAACGAGGGGAGCGATGTGACGTTCCTGCGCGATTGCGCTGCCACGGCACTCGAGGTATTCGCCCACGCCTGGGTGGTCCCATGTGGCGATGCGGAGTTCGGCGGCGAGGAGAATTACCTGCTAGTCGCCAGCGACGGCGACTACGCCTTTGCCGAAGCCGTGCCCTTCGACGCCGACTTCCTTGGCACTGCCCTCCACGACTAGCACGTCTCCCTGCGACCAGTCTGTTTGTGGTGGGGCTCTTTTAGCTACTTCCTGGTCATGCCCAAGGTGGCTCAACAGGCCCCGTCCCAAAAAAGACTGGTCTTAGGCGTGGTCGCGCCAGTCGTAAACGCGCTGCTTCATGCCCTCTATGTCGAGCACGCCTTCGGCAAATCCCTTGCGCACGAGCTCCTCGGGAACAAACTCGTCGTAGCGGTCAAAGTAAGGCACCTCGCCAGGATAGACGAGCTCGATGGGATCGAAGTCCTTTTCGGCCTCGGCGGCGAGCACCTCAAAGAACGTCTCCTCGTCGGCCTTCATCTTAAACTGCATAAAGTACGGGCGTGACGGGTCGAGTCCGCGAAGGCCCAGCTCAGCGGCACATTTGTTTTTAAGCATGCGCTCGAGTGCTAGGAAGGCGTAGCTGCCCAACCAGGGGAAGAGCACCCAGGTGTCACCACCCAGGTTGATGAGCGGCTTAGTTCCCGCGCCCGATATCTCGGCGGTATGACGAGCCTGCGCCAAGCGAGCCCGTGCGTTACCCATAAGGTACGGATATACTGCGTGCTCAGTGAGCGCTTGGCGCATGCGCTCGAGTACATGCGTGTTAATGTCACCGGGGCAGTCACCAAAGTAGGCCGGCACCCGGCCCTTGACCTGCGTGGCAAAGACAGTGTGGCGCTTCCAGTCCACTTCCTCGACAATCCAGCAGTGTCCGGCGATGGCGATGCGCTCACCGGGCGGTGGGGGATTGACGATCGTGCCCAGCTCGGCCGATTCGCTGCGAACGGTAAACTCTTCGTTTTCCTGGAACACAGCGTAGAACTTAAAGTTGTTGATGATGCGCTCGCCCGCGAGGCCCACGATGAGCCCACCGCCCTCGGTGACCTGGATGTGGTCGATCTTGATGAGGTGGCGCAGCAGTACGCGATAGTCATCGGCCGAGACGCGGTGGAAATAGCTCAGCGTGAGCACGCGCTGAGCAAGCTCGGCCGGTGTGAGCTCGCCGGTGCTGGCGAGCGTCGACATGGTCTGGTGATAGAGCAAACTGTAGGGGAGTCGATCGAGCTCGGGTGGCTCGACCCACTTTTCTTCGCGATAGAGTTGTACGAGCGCGATGCCCTGCAGGAGCTTCCAAGGTATCGTTTCGGGCATCATCGTGCGCGGCTCGGGCTCCTCCTCGCGCATGACAAACCACATCTCGGGCGGAAGATCGCGGCGGCCCGTGCGCCCCATACGCTGCAAAAAGGAGCTGACGGTAAACGGCGCATCGATCTGGAAGGCACGCTCCAAGCGGCCGATATCGATACCGAGCTCCAGCGTAGAGGTGGTGACGGTTGTCTGTGCCTGCTCCTCATCGCGCATGAGTTCCTCGGCCGTCTCGCGCAACGATGCCGAAAGGTTGCCGTGGTGGATGAGAAAGCGGTCGGGCTCGTGCCGGCTCTCGCAGTAGCTGCGCAGCATGGAGCATACGGCCTCTGCCTCCTCGCGCGAGTTGGCAAAGACCAGGCACTTGCGGCCGCGGGCGTGTTCAAAGATGTAGCCCATGCCGGGGTCGGCGTTGTCGGGTGCGGTGTCGGTGGGGTTGAGCAGTGCCTGTTCGGTTGCCTGTGGGATGTCGACTTCGCCCTCGGTGGCTGAGGAAGTGCGACGGTCTTTGAGGGCAGCCTTGCCCCGTGTCTGCTCGCGATGTTGGCGGCGTTCCTCCTGTGTGAGCTGTCCGCTATGGCGCATGTCTTGGGTGTTGACGGGCAGCGCCGCGGGCGCCGCCGCCTCAATGCGCTCGCATGCGAGCACCTCAGCTTCCTGCGGACCTGTGCCTACGAATCCTCGCTGCTGCGCCTGGGGACCCGAGTTGTAGAAGTGCTCCATGGAGATACGCCACACGCGGCGCGGCTCCTCAAAACGGGGGATAACGCAATCGCGTCCCGTTCCCTGTGAGAGAAAGGCGCCCGTGCGCTCGGGGTCGCCGATGGTAGCAGAAAGGCCGATGCGGCGGGGCTGCACGCCTGCCATGCGCGAGAGGCGCTCGATAAGGCAGAGCGTCTGACCGCCGCGGTCGCCGCGCATGAGCGAATGAACCTCGTCGACAACCACATAGCGCAGGTCGCAAAACATACGAGGGATTGCCATGTGCTTATGGATCAGGAGCGCCTCGAGCGATTCGGGCGTAATCTGTAGGATGCCACTTGGCTTTTTGATGAGTTTGGCCTTGTGTGATTGTGAGACATCGCCATGCCAGTGCCAGACGGGGATATCGGCTTCTTCGCACAGGTCGTTGAGGCGGACGAATTGGTCGTTGATGAGCGCCTTGAGGGGGCCAATGTAGAGGGCGCCCACGCTTGCGGGCGGGTTCTCCCAAAACTCGGTCAGGATGGGGAAGAAGGCTGCCTCGGTTTTGCCGGAAGCCGTTGATGCCGTCAGGAGCACATTGTCCTGCGTGTTAAAGATGGCATCTGCCGCCGCAACCTGGATAGAGCGCAAGCTCTCCCAATCGTGGGAGTAGATGAAGTCTTGGATAAACGGGGCGTAGCGGTCAAAGGCGCTCACGGGGCCTCCTTTCAACAACGAATCTCTCAACGCGGCTGGCAACGGCTTGCTGCATTACTGCTTCAACGTTTGCCCAGATAAAACCTGCCAAAATAAACCTGTCCCTTTTTGGTAGGTTAGATGGTGAACTCGGCGAAGTTGCGGTCGCCGCTTGCGGTGCCGGTGTCGCCTGTTGCTGCTGCCGGCGCCAGCGCGTCGCCGCCGACGCTTTGCAGCAGCTCGGCTACGTTGGCGTCGGGGTTCTGGCATAGGATGTCGAGCAACTCGATAAAGTCACGAATGACTTCACGCGGCGTCAGATGCGTGTCGGCTCCCACACGACCGAACTCGATCTTGAGGAAGTCCACCAAGTCGTTCTCGGTAAGCGTGGGCGTCCAGCAAAAGTAGCCGGCGTGAATTTGCATGAGTTTTTCGATCAGCACCAGTAGCTCCTCGTAGGTGAGTGGCTGCAGGCGGATGATGGGCGCGAGCATGTCCTTAAGGTCTTCGCGCGCAAAGCGGCCCTGAGCGAGTCGGCTGCGCAGGGCCTCGTAGGAGAACACGCCGCGGCGGCGGTCCTCGATGGAGGTTGGTGTGCCGCCCATGATCACGCCCAGGTACTGCGCTTTGCCCTGGAGCGTGTCGTTGTACATCGTTAGGATTTTCTCGTAGTTGTACTGTCGCGTGATCGCGTTGGGAATCTTGTACAGATTCACGAGCTCGTCGATGAGTACCAGCATGCCCTTGTAGCCGCTGCAGACCAAAAAGCGCGCAATGAGCTTAACGTAGTCGTACCAGTCGTCGTCGCAGATGATGGTCGAGGAGCCCAGCTCGGCGCGTGCCTCGCTCTTGGTGCGGTACTCGCCACGAATCCATTTGGTCACGCGGCTCATAGCTTCTTCGTCGCCCTCGGTTGCGGCCGCGCGGTAGCGGCGTAGCATACGGGTGAAGTCGAAGCCGTGGACCATTTCCTCGAGCGGGGCCAGTTGGGCATTGACGGCAGACTCATCGGCATCGGCGCACGAGGCGACCCAGCGATCCAGGATAAGGTTGAGCGCACCGCCCTCGGGGCGCGTTTTAGTCGATATGTTGCGGACGAGCTCACGGTAGGTGGCAAGGCCCTGTCCCTGGCCGCCCTGCAGGCGGCGCTCGGGGGATAGGTCGGCATCGGCGACGACGAATCCCTCACCCATGGCGTGCGTGCGGATGGTCTGGAGCAAAAAGCTCTTGCCGGCGCCGTAACGACCGACTAGAAAGCGGAAGCTCGCGCCGCCGTCGGCGATGAGGCTCAGATCGGTGAGTAGGGCGCGGATCTCGACCTCGCGCCCTACGGTGATGTAGGGAAGGCCGATGCGCGGGACCACGCCGCCCTTGAGCGAGTTGAGAATGACGGCAGCGACGCGTTTGGGTACGCGGGGCGCTGCGGATGCGGTATCACTCATGGTCTAAGTATCCTCTCACGTCTGCTTCGTAGTCCTCGATAATGTGCGGTCCTGATGAGCCAAATTCAATAACGGTGTCGCCCACCAGGTCAAAGAGCGCTTCGTTGATGCTATCGACGAGCATGTCTTCGCTCTTGCCCGACTGTGCCACTGCCGATGCCGTCTGTGCCGTGTTCTGCTCGAGCAGCGCGCGCAGATAGGCGGCTGCGGCGGGCACGAGTTCGGTTGCGGTGCCAGCGGGTGCAGTCGATACGACCGCTGGCGTCGGCGCGAGGAGCGGTGCCACGACGCCAAACTGTTCGGTGGAAATGGTTGGCTCGTCGGCTTCGTTGCGCTCCGTGGGCGCCGCGATCGGCTCGGCCATCACGTCGGCCGCGGGCTTGGCTTCCGGTTGCTCGGATTCCGCCGTATCGACCTCTGTGGGCACATCATCCTCGCGCTCCTCATCAATCAAAAGCGCTTCACGCGTTTGCGCGGCGGCGCTCCGAATGTGCCCCAGCTGACTCAAATCGATATCGATCTTGACGGGCTGGTGCGCGGCGTCCCACGAAAGCCATGCAACGATCTCGTCATCGATGATCTTGGCCAGATATTTGGGGACCTTCTCCTCCTTCAGAGGATGGGTGGGGTCTAGGGCCAGGCGCAGGCGTTGGTCGCAGGCGCGCATCATCTCACCGAGCTTGCTGCTTTTTTGTCTGCTGCCGTGGATGCGCATGCATTCCCAAAAGCCATTTTGGCAGCGGTAGATGTGAATGGGGTCCAGGCGATATTCGCAGTCCTCGTGGCGCTCGGGCGCAAAGAACACGGCCGAGGCAAACATGGTGTAGGGCATGGCCGTCTCCTCCCCAAACAAGCTCGCTACGATGCCGGTCTTTCGGTGCGTGTCATAGTAGCGCGCCATACGGACATACACGGCGCATGCCACGTGGCGCAGGCCGCGATGGTGGGAACGGTCGAGCCGTGAGTTATTCAGGTTGTACGTGGAGAGGGCGTTTATAGCGGTCATGAGTCGCTCCTCGCCTGCCTCGTCGGGCGGAAGGGGGAGCGTGGGCTCGGAGGTTTTGCGACGCTTGGGGACTTGGGCCGACGGCGCCGGTACAGGCGAGAGGTCTCGCGCTGCGCGGCGCAGCTCGATGAGGGCGTTGTCGAATGTGACGGTTTTAGAATCGCGAAGCAGCTTGGGGTCGAGTCCGTGGAAAACGGCGTAATCCTGCATCCACACGCGTGCAAACCGGTCGATGCCGGGCTCGAAGGCGCGATAGGCATCCCAAAAGGCCTTGATTTTGTTAAAACCATCGAGTGGGTCATCTACGCCAATGCCACAGATCAGCTCATAGAGATACAGGAAGGCAAAGGACGTAGACGTTTCCTCGACGGTTCCGCGTCGCACTTGGGCGCGCCAAGTAAAATAGCCGCGCAGCTGCCGATCGCTCATAGCGTTGTAGGTTGGGAAGTACGACTTGAATGTACCGTTATAGGGGCAGTCGTCTTCAAAGTCGGCCATCAGTAGGCCTTGGCGGTAGAAAAGCTCGGCTTCCGAAAGCCAGCGACCCGCGCCGCCTTTGGGGTCATCCTGCCAGCGCGATATCTCGCGCATCTTGCGGTACTGGTCGGGAAGGAAATTCTGCATCTGACGACCAGTTTTGAGAATCGGCTCGTCAGCATAGACTTCGTTTGAGAAGCGAGCAGACTGATGGGTCCGGGCCTCGGCCATAATGCGCTCGATGAGCATCTTGATGTCCTGGTCGGCCACCGTCTCTCCTCTCCTAACGCAGCTTCGGTGACCTCATATCATAGCACAGCATCAAACAGATGTTCGAAATACCGCTGCGTTGATAGATTTAGAACAGGAGGGCGTAGATGACGGCGATGACGACGGAGGGAAGCATATTGGCCGTGCGGAAGGTCTGAGGACGGATGAGGTTGACGCCGACGCAGAAGATGAGCATGGAGCCTACGAGCGAAAGGCTGTTGAGGGCTGCCGTGGTCATGATGGGGGAGAGCGCGCCGGCAAACAACGTGATCGTCCCCTGGAACACGGCGACGGGCAGGGCGGAGAAGATGCAGCCGCGGCCAAGCGAGGCCGTCATGGTGCAGACGATGATGCAGTCCAGTGCGCCCTTGAGGGCAAGCGTTGACCAGTCGCCGAGCAGGCCGTCCTGGATCGATCCCACAATGGCCATGGCGCCGATGCACACGGTGAGTGAAGTCGAGACAAAAGCGTTGGTGAACTCGTTATCGCCCTCACTGCCAGTCTTGCGCTTGAGCCATTCGCCAAGGTTCTCGATGGAGGCCTCCAAGTTGATGGCCTCGCCGATGAGCGAACCGAGCGCAAATGAGACGATGAGCATGGTGGTACCGGTGGTCGCTAGCGCCTTTCCATCGATGATGAGCATCTTTTGCATGGTGCCGCCCAGGCCGATAAACAGGACGCACAGCCCCGATGCTTTCATGAGCGTGTCTTGGATGCGCGGTGTAATGAAGCGGCCGCCCGCTAATCCCAAAAGACCGCCCGCAACTAAAAGCGCAACGTTGATGATTGTTCCCAAGCCCGGCATGAGCCCTCCTGTATTGATGCCAACGTGGCAATCGTAGCAGAACGAAATGCGAGGCACATCGCGACTCATCTAATACGTTATATAAGTGGTATTAGGAATGATGCGCAGCATTTAAGCCTCAGGTGGTTGTCGGGACATAGGGGTAGTAGTCAAAGCGCAGTGTCATAAGCCGCTGCGGGGATTCAATAGCCGCGGCGATGATATTGGCATCGCGGGCACGATCAAACCCTTCGAGTTCGATCTGATACGAGACGTCTTGCATAATGTCCAGACGTCGCCAGGCTAGAAGTGTGTCGCCATCGAATTCCAAGGTCTTGCCTCCGTCTGGGGCAACGGCGTATAGACGCAGTTTAGCGGTGGTTGCAGGGTCGACAACCGTGACCTTTTTAATTTCGTTTCGAGTATTCTTGGCGCCCAACAAGGTGAGCAGTGTTGGGGCCACGACCTCGCCCGATGGCAAAAAGACGACTTCGATGGATTCGGGAAATGCGATGATGGCCGACTTGCGGACGGGCTGATTGGCGGCGGCAACTTCGATGTTTGCAGCATCGATGACCTCTGTGTGGTCGAGGGCGGCAAGCACGCAGCAGTTACCTTCATCGATCTCCTGAGGATCAGCAAGCCCCAGACTGTCCGCGAGCTC
>CAUGKA010000025.1 GCA_959599615.1 uncultured Collinsella sp.
CGCTCAAAAAACGTGGGCGCGGAGGCCGTTGCGAACGAGCGGCTAGCGTTCAGATTCGGAAACAATTTGCCTACACGCTCGTTCCAGCGCCGGGAACTCCATCGTCACCGCATCCCAAACAACCGATCGGTCGACATTGCCGTAATCATGCGCGAGGTAATTTCTCATGCCGATAATTCCACGCCACTCAATTTCGGGATGAAGCCGCTGCGAGCGTTCCGACAACTTGCCCGCTTCTTCCGTCACCCTAAGCGCGCACATCAAAAGGGAGTCCGCCAACGCCCTCGTCCGCACGTCATTCGCATGCAGAAACTGGTCCTCGGTGATATCAAAAGCCTTGATGCGCTCGTTCGTTTCAGCGATGGCCTCCAAGACCTCTTGGGCGCGGAGACAGTCTGACTTACGCGCGATCATAAATGATCACTCCTTCGCGCTCGATTACCGCGGCAAGATCGTCATCAAGATCGTCACTCGAGACGAGGTCGACCTGCCTCCCGGTTTCTTTACGCACCGCCTCACCAAACGCCGACAACGCGAAAAGACCAAAGCCCTGCTCGCGATCGACTTCGAGACGTAAATCAATATCGCTATCGACACGTGCCTCGCCACGGGCATACGAGCCAAAAAGAATCACGGATTTGATGGCGGAAATCGGACTGGCTGCCTCGCGGACAGCGGACTCAATCTGGGCAGTATCCAAAATGCCCGCCGCGACGCTTTCGCTCGCAGAGCTTTTACCGAGTGAAGGAACAAACGGCAGTGAGCGCTCGCGCAGCATCTGTCTCATAAACATATTGACCGCAACAGACGAAGTCATGCCGAGTTCTTCGCATAGCTCGGCAAATGAATCTTTAATTGACGAGTCCACTCGTACACTCAGTACAGACGCAGCCATGGATACCTCCTGTATGACATTGTCTATATATTATCACACAGGCTAGCGCGAGGTCGAAGCGCGGTGTTCGATGTGGCCGGGTATCTCGATGCGCTTGGGGGCGAGCTTTGCGGCGTCGCCCACCGTAGTGGTAACGACGTCGATGCGCTCGGACAGACGCTCGACCACGCGCTCGGCGATGGTGAGGGTATCCTGCGCGGCCGTGGTCACGCCGCCAAAGAGCACGTGGTTCCAGGGATAGTCGTCAAACGTCGCGATCTTGAGACCCGCCGGCAGCGAGGGGCCGAGTTGCGCCAGTGCCTCGGTCAGCCGCAGAAAGACCAGGCCGTTGACCGCGATAAGGCCGAGCTTTTTGCCCGCGTACTCGCGGATGGCCTCGTCCAGGCGATTGACGCCCTCGACACCGCCATCGGCCAGGGTAACGACCTCGCCTGCCAGGCCGCGGCGCGAGAGCTCGTCGGCAAAGGCCTCGGCGCGCTCGCGACGCACGGGGCTGTCGTCGCTAGCCTCGGTGAGCAGGCACAGGCGCTCGCTGCCTGCAGCGGCCAAGGCGTCTACCAGGCCAGCGACCAGCTCGCGGTTGTTAGATGTCACCAGATCGATGCCACCAGCGGCAACGTCGCGGTCGAGCAGCACAACGGGCAGGCGTCCCGCGGCCGCGGCAATCGCCTCGTCGTTGCCGCCGCAGGTATTGACGACCAGACCGTCCACGCCGGCATCGATAAGCCTGGTGAGCGACTCCGCTTCCTTGGCAGGGTTGTTGCCGCTAATGGCCGTCATGAGCGAGCAGCCGCGCGCGGCGGCGCTGGCGGAAAGGCCCTCGAGCATGGCGCTGGAGAACGGATTGGCGATGTCGGCCAGGATCACGCCGATCAGGTTAGTGCGCGAGCTGCGCAGGTTGCGCGCGGCAGCACGCGGACGATAGCCGGTGCGCTCGATGACCTCGGCGATGCGAGCACGGGTTTCCTCGGTCATCTGTCCGGGGCGGTTGTTGAGATAGCGCGAGACCGTGGCCGGGCTCACGCCCGCCTCGGCGGCAATGTCTTTGATTCTCATCTGCGCCATAGCGCACCCCGTTTCCCAATTGTCGGCAGTCTGAGCCATTTTAGGCATTTTTTTAAAAATCTCGCTTGCAAAACGCTGTAGGTGAGCGGCATCGTTTTTGCGTCTCGAGCAGATGCGGTGATGGGCTAGATAGACGAGTCTTTGGACAGCTCGAAATAGTCGGGATGCAAGGCGATAACCGGGCCCTGTTCCTCGGGCATCAGGTGCAAGTGCGTCTCGGCCAGATAGCTCGCCGTGTCGGTATCGCCCCTCTTAATGGCCTCGAGAATCCGACGATGTTGTCGACGAATCGGCTCCCAATCCAGATCCTGCGACACCATACGCAACCAGTTGTATCGCTCAAAATGCGTGTTGACGCTCTTCATCCAATCCCACAGCATGTGACGACCGGCAATCTCAAAACACGTCTCATGAAACAGGTTATCCAAGTCGAAAAAGCGACGCGTCTCGCTATGGTCGAGCGACTCGGACTCGGCAAGAATCTGCTCGAGCCGATGCTTTTGCTCGGACGTGGCAGCCGAACAACATTTAATGAGTACGCTTCTTTCGAGTTTCTCGCGCAAGAAACAGGCATTCTCGGCGTGTTCCATGCTGATCTTAGAGACGTAGGTGCCGCTCTTGGGACGCGTTTCCACCAGCTCTTGCTCGCGCAGGCGCACAAAGGACTCGCGAATTGGCGTGCGCCCGATCCCCGTCTCCTTTTCCAAACCAATCGCCGAAAGGCGCGTGCCGGGCCTAAGCTCGGCATAGATGATCTTGGAGCGCAGTGCGTTGTATGCCTGATCTTGCAGGCTCTGATAATGCTGGTGTTGTTCCATAAAGCCCTCGGATGAAGCCCACGGTTTGTCGAATTCCACCACGTAATACTATCGCATCGACACGCCCCAGCTCCCAATCAGTCTTTTTGGGACGGGGCTCTTTTAGCCACCCTGGCCCGCAGATCGGCCCCCTTGCCACAAAAGTGGCCCATCTACTACGTTAACACGGATAGCCTCGGCCATACCGAAAACCGTGAAAACAAAACCGCAGGTAGACAGCTTGTCGATTTTCGAAAAAGCCAACTATGGTTGACCCCTGCGGCTTAAACGTAGTAGATAGGCCCTTTTCGTGACGCAGCACTACCGCACCCCAAATTGGCACCCCGAGCCTGTTATAAGTTGCTGTGAAATACGGACGGTTGATAATCAAGGGTTGATAATCAAGGCGCGCTATACGGCTTGCTATATTTCACTATACTTTGCTGTACGTCGCTATACTTTGCTATAACTTGACAATAATCGACCCGTTTCCATCCGGGATATAACGGACCCCAAGCCAACGCTGGCTTGGGGTCCGTCTTGTACCATGGCTCTTTTGGACTATGAGCGCTCGTATTTCGTGGCCCGCCCGGTTCCCTGCCTTACGATTGCATTCCGTTCAAGCAGAGATTCGAGTGCCGCCAACGTCCGCATGCGGCTCAGCCCCGTCTGTTTTTCAATCTCGCTTCGCGACATAATTCGCCCGCCCGACAAGGCATTGAGAACCTGGATCTCTTCCTCGGACCCTTCAATGGCATCGGTAGCGGGCAATGTGACGGCCACCATGCCGCCGCGAACATCAAAAATTGGTTGATTGATCGAATCGCGATAGGCACGTCTAATGCGCGCGATTCCCGTGCCAAATTTCTCGATGTAATCCAGCTTTAAAAAGACCTCGGCGACAATTGGGTTTCTGAGCACGGATATCTGCCCATACAGGTATTGTTCCGTCGTCAAACCGGCGGGCAGTGATCCGGGCGAAGTCACAACAACACGATCGTCGTACAAGGCAATTTGAACATTCGCTCGAACGTCCCACGTCCGATGCACCAAAGCGTTTGCAACAGCTTCGCGGAATGCCTCAAGAGAAATTCGATCGGTTTGGACGCGCTCCATCCCTTCGATACGCTCAAAACGGTAGTAGCGTGCAAACATAGCCACCGCCCTGTCCACCTGCTCAATTGCGGATACATTTGTCGCCGTCTCACGGTCCAAGATCACATCCTCGGTATCGCCAAAACGGACGCAGTCGATGCCCGGAAAATCATTCTTATCCGCCAAAATCGCCGCAGCGTTGGTATAGCCATCTTTGCCGAGCAAGCGAAGCGTGCGCATAATATCCGGCGTTAGCTCGGAAATGCCGAGATGTTCAACACACTTATGCTCGAGCGTGTGAAAACTCAAGTCCTGGCGAGCCGACGTGAGCGCGTCGAACGTTACGTTGCTGCCTTCGAGCGTCAGCCTGCCATACTCAAACCGGTCGACCTCCACCGTTGCCGAATCGTTTCGCCTGTAGGCCTTTCCCTTGCTTCGATAGGGTTTGTCCTGGCCCTCATAAACCGTAAGGATTACGGTCCCGTGTTTCTCATCGCGCTCGAGCGTGTAACGGGGAGCGGGATCCAAGCTGTCATTAATCATGTTCTCGATGCGGAGACACTCTGCGACCGGATCTGCAAGGCCGACAGCCACGCCCTCGTCATCAACGCCAAACTCAATCTTGCCCGTCCCGTAGTTTGCATAGGCGCTCACCGTTTTAAGAAACGTCGGCGTAACGCTTTCCTTGTATTCGACTGTCGGGCTCTCTCTAACAACCATATGCACAACCCTCTCGTTTCGTACCATTCATAACCGTATTATAAGACGAAAACCGTTTGCGTACTGATTTATCCAAGACGCAAATGGTTTTCGTCTTTATTTGCGTACGGAATTAAGACGCATAATTTCGCTTTCGTATGGTTCAATACCGGACACAGACTGTTTTCGTCTGTCAATACGCCTGCAATCCAAACGAAAAGAGCCCTGAGCTCGTATGAACTCGGGGCTCTTTGTGCCGCACATCTATGAGAGGGGAAATTCGATGCGTACGGGCGCTATTCCATGAAGCCGCCCTGGGATGGCGGCAACCTCGTCGTTACCCGTCCGATGGGCGTGCTCAAGGCATCCGTTCCCCTCTTTATCGACGTAACGGGCAAAAAAGCTCGTCGAGGAGACCATCCGCACGCACCACGGTGTGGCCGGCGCCATCGAGGCGCGCAACCCCACCGCCGCTCACGATGCGATGTATCTGCACCCGGTCTACAACCGCAACATGATTGCTGAGGACGCACAGACAAAAGGCATTTAAGGCTCGACAATGATCTTTCTTTGATAAAACGCAAGCGGCGGCCGCTTGCGTTTTATCAAATGGTGCAATGGAGCCAGGTTTACATGCACCAAGTTGGTGCAAAGTAACCTGTCCCCACGCACCAAGGGGTTGACTAGAGCTCGCAGGCGACCTTGTAGCCATCGCCGATGGCGTCGCGGATGTTGCCGCACTTGTTGGCATCGCCCAGCACGTGGGTGGCAACACCGGCTGCGGCCAGGTCGTCGGCCAGCTTGGTGTTGGGACGATAGCCCATGGCAAGCACCAGCGTATCGGCATCGGCGATGGTGTGGACCTCGCCGTCCTTCTCGTAGCTGATGGTGTCCTCGGTGATCCCGGCCACCTTGGCCTCGGTCAGCACGTGGACGCCCTTGGAGAGCATGCGCGTGATGAGCACCGCGCGACCGGCGCCGCCCTCGTTAGCGGCGAGCGTCTTGGTCATCTCGATGACGGTGACATCGCGATTGGCCGGCGACAGGTCGTTGACCAACGGGGCCAGGTAATCGGCCGTCTCGCAGCCGACGGTGCCGCCGCCCACGATGACGATCTTCTTACCCGGGAAAGCCTTGCCACCCAGCAGGTCATCGGCCGTCATAACCTTCTTAAAGCCCTGCATGAAGGCCGGAGCGATGGGCTCGGCGCCATAAGCCAGGACAACCTCGTAACCCGCGTAGTCGCGCTGAATGTCCTCGGCAGTAAGCTCGGTGCCAAAGACGCACTTCACGCCCGCCTCGGCCAGGCGACGGTACTGATACTTGATCACGCGGGTAAGTTCCTGCTTTGCCGGCGGAACGGCCGCGATGCGCATCTCACCGCCCGGCTCATCCTGCTTGTCCACGAGCACCACGTTGTGGCCGCGCTTGGCGGCAATGTAGGCTGCCTCCATGCCCGCAGGACCAGCGCCCACAACGAGCACGTTCTTGGCCTCGGCGGCAGGCTCATAGCCAGCCTCGTCGCGCTCCACGTCCGGGTTGACGGTGCAGGAGATGCGCTTGCCAAACATGATGCCATTCAGGCAGCGCAGGCAACCGATGCAGGGACGGATCTCGTCGGCGTTGCCGGCAGCGGCCTTGTTGCAGAACTCGGCATCGCACAGGTTGGCGCGACCCATCATGCAGATGTCGGCGGCGCCGTCCTCAATCAGCTCCTCGGCAATCCAAGCCTCGTTGATGCGGCCGACGGTGGCGACGGGAATGTTGACGTGCTTTTTGATCTCGCGCGAGCAGGCGGCGTGCGAGGCCTGCTGGGTGCCGGCGGCGGGAATGGCGGAGCCGCGCTTGATGGTGGTGCCGCCCGACACGTGAATCATGTCGACGCCGGCCTTCTCCAGACGACGTGAGACATAGATCATGTCGTTGAGGGTCAGGCCGCCATCGGTGTACTCATCGCCCGAGATGCGGACGTCGATGATAAAGTCCTTGCCGCAGCGCTCGCGAATCTCGGCGATAACCTCGAGCAAAAAGCGCATGCGAGCGTCAAGCGAGCCGCCATACTCATCGGTACGCTTGTTATAGAGCGGGGTCAAAAAGCCGCCGAGCATGCCATGGGCGTGCGCCGCATGAACCTCGACGCCATCGACACCGGCCTTCTGCATACGCACGGCAGCGTCGCCAAACTGATGCGTGAGCTCGTGAATCTCATCGACCGTGATGGGGCGCGGCGCCTCGCGGGCATAGGACGGGCCCACAAAGGACGGAGCGATCAGGCGCGGCGTGCCCGGGATGTTAAAGGCCATGTAGGCGGGGTGGAAGAGCTGCGGCATGATCTTGCAGCCATACTCGTGGACGGCTGCGGCGAGCTTTTCCCAGCCGGGGATAAACGTGTCGTCGTAGCAGCACATATCGCCCGGCAGATAGGTATAGGTGGGCTCGACCGTCACGACCTCGGTGATGATGAGGCCCACGCCGCCCTTGGCGCGGGCGCGGTAATGATCGACCAAGTCGTCAGTCACATAGCCATGATCGGCCAGGTTGGTGGACACCGGCGGCATAAAGACGCGGTTCTTGACCTCGGTCGTACCGACCTTGATCGGGCTAAAGAGCATCGGGTAGGCGGAGGACTCCATGCAGGTTTCCTTTCGATTGAGCCGCTCGGCGGCAGTTACTAACGTACCTATCGTAGCAGTAACTGCGCAGCACCCGACAGATCGCAGATTGCACGGCACTCGTCAAAAGGAGAAACAGAGACGTCCCCGTTCACCTTATTTGATCCCGCGGCCCAAGTCTTCGGCGATTTTATCCACGCCCTTAAGTGCGGCGCAGGTCTTTTTGTTGGAACAATGTCCCGTGCAAACGCCACCCTGGGCGCAGTCGGCGCAGGTGCCCTTGCGGTAGATGCGCACGCACACGGCGACAAACGCGATGCCGATAACAGCCAGCACAACAATATCGATAGGTGCCATAGCAAGCCTCCTCTAGTTAACCACCACTTACTTTACCCCATCCTCCACCTGCCAAAAAGGGACAGATTTATTTTGGTCTTTTTTATCTGCGGAAACGCCACATCTCAACTTGTGGTGCAAGGGGGACAGGTTACTTTGCACCAACTTGGCGCGGATAAACCTGACACCTTTGCACCAATGTGGTGCAAAGTAACCTGTCCCCCCTCGCACCAAAAAGCCCGGGGGTCGCTGGGACACCCGGGCTTTTGGAAAGGGGCTAATCCTTATTCGGACTTAGGCGGAAACCGCGGAAGAAGCGGTGTTGGTCTCGTCCTCGTCGGTCCAAGCGTGCTTGGGCATGGGACGGAAGATCTGGAAGAGCATCGCAACCAGCAGAACGATGGCTACAACCGTCCAAATACCAAACTGGCCAAGGACAAGCAGGTTGTAGAACTGGTTGATGAACAGGCCGATCACCCAGGCAAAGGCGCACTCGTAGCCGATGGCAATCGCGGTCCACTTGCCGGAGTCCATCTGGTTGCGGATAGTGCCCATGGCGGCAAAGCACGGGGCGCACAGCAGGTTAAAGGCGCCAAAGGCAACGCAAGCGCCCATAGTCGGGAACATGCCGGCGAACGCGGTCCACAAGCTCGGGTCGGTCTCGGCGGCATCTGCCACAGACAGCAGCGAGCCGGCGGTGGCGACGACGTTCTCCTTGGCGACAAGTCCAGAGACAGTCAGCGCGGTGGCCTGCCAGGTGCTAAAGCCGAGCGGGGCGAAGATCCAGGCGACCAGGTTGCCCAGCATGGCGAGCACGGAGTAGTCCATAAACTCCTCGGGGATGCCGTCCATCGCAGGCAGGAAGCCAAAGGAACCGTTGTAGCTACCAAAGTTGGAGAGGAACCAAACTACGACGGTAGAGGCGAAGATGACCGTGCCGGCCTTCTTGATAAAGGCCCAGCAGCGCTCCCATACATGCAGCGCCCAAGAGCGAATTGCCGGGAAGTGGTAAGCGGGAAGCTCCATAACGAACGGCGTCGGGCGACCGGCGAAGAGCTTGGTCTTCTTGAGCATGAGGCCCGAGGCGATGACGGCAAAGACGCCCAGGAAGTAGAAGAGCGGGCTGATCCATGCGGCGGTGGTGGAAGAATCGCCGATGATGGAGCCCATGAGCAGGGCGATGATCGGCAGCTTGGCACCGCAGGGGATGAACGTGGTGGTCATGACCGTCATACGGCGGTCCTTCTCGTTCTCGATGGTCTTGGTGGCCATGACGCCGGGGACGCCGCAGCCCGAGGACACGAGCATGGGGATAAAGGACTTACCGGACAGGCCAAACCGGCGGAACACGCGGTCCATGATAAAGGCGACGCGGGCCATGTAGCCGCAGTCCTCCAGGAAAGACAGCATCACAAAGAGCAGGAACATCTGCGGGACGAAGCCGAAGATGGCGCCCAGGCCGCCAACTATGCCGTCGCAGACCAGCGAATCGACCAGGCCACCGTCCTCGGTGCCGCCCGCCACAAGGGCGTCGTGCACCACGGTGGTGATACCCGGGACATAGGGGCCGTACTGCGCTGGGTCGACCGAGTCGGCGTCGTCGCCCGCGGCCTCGACAGCCTCATCGTAAGCATCGCGGCCCTGACCGAGCACATACCAACCGTCGGTGCCAAAGAGCTGATCGTTGGTGAAGTCGGTCACCGTGCCGCCCAAGGTAGAGACGGCAATGTAGTACACGCAGAACATGATGACCACAAAGATCGGCAGGCCCAGGATACGGTTGGTAACCACGCGGTCGATCTTCTCGGAGGTGCTCATCTTGGCAGGAGCCTTGGTGAGGCACTCATCGATGATGTGCGCGATGACGCCATAGCGCTCACCGGTGATGATGGACTCGGCATCGTCGTCGCAGTCCTGTTCGCACTGGGCGACCAGCTGCTCCACGCGAGCGGCCTTCTCCTTGGTGAGGTTGATGAGCTTGCAGGCGTCCGCATCGCGCTCGAACAGCTTGACGGCGTAGTAGCGGCGTTTGTTGGCGGGAACGCTCGCGGGCAGGTTGTTCTCGATGTGGTCCAGAACGTCCTCGATGGAGGAATCGAACTTGTGCTCCGGCACCTGGCCCTTGGAAGCAGCGGACTTCTTGACCTGATCGAACAGCTCCGTGATGCCCTTGTTCTTAAGAGCGGAGATCATCATGACCGGGCAGCCAAGCTTCTTGGAAAGTTTGTCCGTGTCGATCTTATCGCCGTTCTTCTCGACCAGGTCGGCCATGTTGAGGGCGACGACCACGGGCAGGCCGGTCTCGATAACCTGAAGCGCCAGGTACAGGTTGCGCTCGAGGTTGGTGGCATCGACCACCTGGACAACGACATCGGGCTCGCCGCTCATGAGGTAATCGCGCGAGCACTGCTCCTCGGGGCTATAGGGCGAAAGCGAGTAGATGCCAGGGAGGTCCGTGATGGTAACGTTCTTGTCGCTTAGGAGCTTGGCTTCCTTTTTCTCAACCGTGACGCCGGGCCAATTGCCAACGTAGCCGTTGGCGCCGGTGATCAGGTTGAAAAGCGTGGTCTTGCCGCAGTTGGGGTTACCCGCCAGCGCGACATGGATCTGAGAATCCGCCATTCAATCCTTCTTCCTTGTGTGCCCGCGCTGCTTTCTCCGCGCAGGCTGGATAATGTGCTTCAACACTGCATTATTGAGTTAGAAAAACCTAACTTTATCTGCAGAAATATGTGCCGCCGGCCCTTACTGGACCTCGACGACGGCAGCCTCCTCCTTGCGGATGGAGAGCTCGTAGCCGCGCACGTTGATCTCGACCGGATCTCCGAGCGGTGCAACCTTTACGACCTTGAACGAAGTGCCCTTGATGAGCCCCAGGTCCATAAGGTGGCGGCGCAGCGCGCCCTCACCGTGAAGCTTGACGATCGTGGAGCTCTCGCCCACCTTAACGTCACCCAACGTCTTCATTTACTTGTCCCCCTTTCAGTTTTTAAATGCTGCGGACTAACCGACGGTCATGATGTGCATGGCAACCTTGGAATCGATGCCAAAGCGAGCGCCCAGCACCGTGACGATGATGTTGGCGCCACTCGAGCTCACCACGTGGATTTCGCTTCCCTCGACAAAGCCGAGGTCCTTAAGGTGGTGCTTCATATCCTCATTGCCCTTTACACGAGACACACGCACGGTTTCGCCCGCTTTTACCATCGAAAGCGGCATTGCCGGCATCTGCGGTCCGCAAGACATGAGTGAGCTCCTAACGTCGGTTCGTCCTCAACATCGACGCGGTAAAAGTTAACCACATCTATGTTCGCTTTAGTAAACTAGCACGTGGTTAACTTTTTGGAAAGAGTCCCTATTCAGTTTTCGAAAAAGTTTCCTATACGAAACAAAAGAGACACCGCAAAGACCATCTCTTTGCGGTGTCTTGTCATACCAATTTATGCAACAGAGGGGACTGCCCCTTTGCCACATTATTGCGGTTAAAGCGAGAGGTTTCTGATCGACGTAACGCAGGAAGCCTCGTCTACGCCCGAAACGCGGAAGATGATGTCCTCGCCGCACTCGCCGTAGAGAGCCATGAGCCCCATTACATCGCGGCCGTCGGTATGGCGATCGCCGATACTGACCGATACGTTGCTACGATGCTTGGCAATGATGTCGTAAAGCAGCGCAACCGGGCGGGCATGCAGTCCCAACGGATCTTTAATCGTCTTTGTAAACTCGACCATGTCCCCTCCCGCGGCATCGCACATTCGGCCGGCAAACCCAGCCACGTGGTAGTTATTGTAGCGTTAGATGCTTGTCGAGGCCCGCCAGAAGCTCGACCGGAAAGTGCGTCCCGTTATTTGGCTGGATTCTGGGCCGCAGTTTCCGCGACGCCCAGTCACCCTATGCCCTCACAACCTCGGCACATAAAAAACGAGGGAAGGCACGCGTCCTTCCCTCGTTACGGGCAATATGTAGCCGCTTGCCTACATCAGGCGCAGGCTGACGTCCTTGAGCTGGGCGCCGGAAACAGCACTCGGGGCGCCCGACATGAGGTCGGAGCCGCTGGCCGTCTTGGGGAACGCCATGACGTCGCGGATGGAGTCGGAGCCGGTGAGCAGCATGCACACGCGATCCAGGCCCAGAGCAAAACCGCCCATCGGGGGTGCACCAAACTTGAGCGCCTCCATGAGGAAGCCGAACTGCGACTCGGCGCGCTCCTCGGTAAAGCCCAGGAGCTTGAGCATGGACATCTGCATCTCGGCGTTGTGGATACGCATACCGCCGCCACCGGCCTCAAAGCCGTCCATGACAAAGTCGTAGGTGCAAGAACCGGCTGCCAACGGATCGGCCTCGATCTTGGCGATGTCGGTCTCGGTCGGCAGGGTGAAGGGCTGGTGCTCGGCAGCATAAGCCTTGCGGTCCTCATCCCAGTGGAACAGCGGGAAGTTGACGACCCACAGGAAGTCGTGACCCTCGCGCTTGATCTCGAGCGCGGTGGCCATGTGGGAACGCATACCGCCCAGGATCTCGTCGGAGAGCAGGCGCGGGCCGGCGGCGAACATCACAAGGTCGCCGGGCTCGACGTCCATGCGCTCGCGCAGAGCGGCCATCTCCTCGTCCGAGAAGAACTTGACGATGGGGCTGTTGATGGAGCCGTCCTCGCGGAAGGCTATCCAGGCCAGGCCCTTGGCGCCAAACGTGGAGGCCACGCCGGCGAGCTTGTCGATCTTGGCACGTGCCCAGGCACCGGCGCCCTTAGCGTTGATGGCCTTGACGACAGAGCCCTCCTCGTTTGCGGCAGTCGCAAAGACCTTGAACTTGGAGTTGGCAAAGATGTCGGTCAGGTCGACCAGGTGCATGCCGTAGCGAGTATCGGGCTTGTCGGAGCCATAGGTGTCCATGGCCTCCCAGTAGTCCATGCGACGCAGCGGCGTGGGCATCTCGACACCCATGCGGCCGAAGGCATCGGCCAGGACCTCCTCGAGCGCGCTCATGACATCATTCTGGTCCACGAAGGACATCTCGATATCGACCTGGGTGAACTCGGGCTGACGGTCGGCACGCAGGTCCTCGTCGCGGAAGCACTTGGCGACCTGGTAATAGCGCTCGACGCCTCCGACCATAAGCAGCTGCTTCAGGAGCTGCGGGGACTGTGGCAGGGCGTAGAAGTTGCCCGGCTGGATGCGGCTGGGAACGATGAAGTCGCGGGCGCCCTCGGGCGTGGACTTAAACAGGGAGGGCGTCTCGACCTCCATGAACTCACGGTTGTGCAGCGCCTCGCGAATGGCAAAGGTGAAGTCGGAGCGCAGCTTGAGGTTGGCCATCATCTCGGGACGACGGAGGTCCAGATAGCGATAGCGCAGACGGGTGTCCTCGCTGGTCTCAATGCCGTCCTCGATCTGGAACGGCGGGGTGACGGACGTGTTAAGCACCTCGGCGTGGTCGGTCAGGACCTCGATCTCGCCGGTCGCGAGCTTGGTATTGGTGGTCTCCTCGCCACGGGCGCGCACGACGCCGTGGATCTTGATGGGCCACTCGGGACGCATGGTCTCGGCGATCTTAAAGGCGTCGCCGTCGGAGTGCTCGGGGTCGAAGGTGAGCTGCGTGATGCCCTCGCGGTCGCGAAGGTCGCAGAAAATAAGGCCGCCGTGGTCGCGGCGACGGCTCACCCAACCGGTGAGGGTGACCTCTTCGCCCACGTTCTTGCGGCGGAGCTCGCCGCAGGTACGGGTGTGCATGGAATGTTCGTCGATGGGACGGGTCTGGCTCATACCAGTGATCCTCCTTTATGGATCTGTGCCGCCCCGTGTCGTTCCGGGCGGCGTCGTACAGATTTGCCCAGCCTGCGTAAACCGCGCAGCCAGACATGGCGTTCTATCTTATCGCACCTGTGCTGATGTGCCGCGAAAAAGTGACTCCTGCCCAAAGACTTGACGGAGACGAAACAATTGACGCGCCGCGGCACCCGCCCGCGCTCGTCACGTGCGACAATATGCCCCAATGAAACAGCACTCGGAAAGGCCCGCCATGACTGCACGCCTCATCGTTATGGACATCGACTCCACGCTCATCAACCAGGAGGTCATCGACCTGTTGGGCGAGGAGGCCGGCGTGGGCGAGCAGGTGGCACAGATCACCGAACGCGCCATGCGCGGCGAGCTCGACTTTAAGCAGGCGCTCGAGGAACGCGTGGGGCTGCTTGCCGGCCTAGACGAGAGCGTGTTCGAACGCACCTTTGAACGCGTGACGTTTACCCCCGGCGCGTTGGAGCTTGTGCGCTCGGCGCACAGCAAGGGCTGGAAGGTCGGCGTGGTAAGCGGCGGCTTTCACGAGGTCGCCGACAAGATCGTGGCTGCCGCGGGCATCGATTTTTGCCTGGCCAACCGCCTGGAAGTCGTGGACGGCAAGCTCACGGGTAAGCTGGCGGCAGACATTGTGACCAAGGAGTCCAAGCTTATCCAGCTGCTGGATTGGGCGGTTGAGTGCGGCGTCGACATGGCCCACACCGTCGCGATCGGCGACGGCGCCAATGACATCCCCATGATTCAGGCCGCGGGCACGGGCATCGCGTTTTGCGCCAAGCCCAAGACGCGCGAGGCCGCCACGTTTGCCATCGACGAGCGCAACCTGATGCTCGCCATGGACATCATCCTGCGTGACTAGTCGATCCGTCTAACAACAGAATCAATTCCTCTATGTCTAGTTTCCGAACAATTTTATTCTAATGTTCGGAAACTACCTTTCTCGTGCTAGACTTTGCACCGTCGAAGGGAACATATATGGATAAGCGAGATCTTGAGCAATTGCTGAGCGATGTTGCCGACGGAGCAGTCACCCCGGCCGTCGCCCTCACGCGCATCCAGACGGCTCCGACCGCCGATTTGGGCTTTGCGCAGCTTGATCTTTCGCGCGGGGTGCGCCAGGGAGCCGGCGAGGTTGTCTACGGGGCCGGTAAAACCGCCGAGCAAATTGCCGCCATTATCAAAGCACTACTCGATGCCGGCCAGGAGCGTATCCTGGTCACGCGCTTGGATGCCGAAAAAGCCGCGCGCACTGCTGAGCTTCTCGGCAACGACATCGACCTGGGATATGTCCCGGACGCACAGCTTGCCCTCGTGGGCGGCAAGCCCTCCCCTACCGGCAATGGACGCATTGTCGTCGCCTGCGCCGGCACGAGCGACTTGCCCGTCGCCGAGGAAGCCGCGTTGACGGCCGAGTTCTATGGCAACGAGGTCGACCGCCTCTACGACGTGGGTGTCGCCGGCCTGCACCGCCTGCTCGCACATGCTGAGGAACTTGCCCAGGCGCAGGTGGTCATCGCCATCGCCGGCATGGAAGGCGCACTGGCGAGCGTTATCGGCGGTCTGGTGAGCTGTCCGGTCATCGCCGTTCCCACCAGCGTGGGGTACGGCGCGAGCTTTGGTGGCGTAGCCGCGCTGCTCGCCATGCTCAACTCCTGCGCCAGCGGCGTTTCGGTCGTTAATATCGACAACGGCTTTGGTGCCGCCTACCAGGCAAGTCTTATCAATCATCTGAGCGCCGGCACGTCCTGCGCCCGTTAAGGAGCATTCCATGTCCAATCATCAGCACACGCTTATCATCGACGGTACCTCGGGCATCAGCGGCGACATGACCGTCGCGGCCCTGCTCGACCTGGGCGCCAGCGAGGAGCATCTGCGCGAGCAGCTCGCCACACTTCCGGTCGGTGGCTTTGAGATTGCCGTTACACGCGTAAACAAGCATGGCATCGACGCCTGCGATTTCGACGTCCAGCTTGCAGAGGAGCTCGAGAACCACGATCACGATATGGCCTGGCTCTACGGCAACGAAGCAGCTGCCGAGCACACGCACGAACACGAGCACCACCATCATGACCATGGCGGGCACGAACACGAACACTGCCACGAGCATGACCATGAGGCCCACGGTCATGGCCACGAGGGTCACCATCACGCCCACCACCATCACCACCGTTCTTTGGCGGACGTCACCGCCATCATCGATGGCTCGCAGCTAAGCGATGGCGCCAAGCGTCGCGCGCTCGCCATTTTTTCCGTACTCGCTGATGCCGAGGCAAAAGCTCACGGCAAAACGCCCGACACCGTCCTGTTTCACGAGGTGGGCGCCGTCGACTCCATCGTCGACGTCTGCTCTGTCGCCATCTGCCTCGACGATCTGGGTATTGAGGATATTGTCGTCGAGTCGCTCTCCGAGGGCCACGGCACCATCCACTGTGCCCACGGCCTTATGCCCATCCCGGTACCCGCCGTCGTCAACCTATGCCAAGCAGGCAATATCGCCCTCACGCCCGCACCGGTCGCCGGCGAGCTCGTCACGCCCACGGGCGCTGCCGTCGTCGCCGCACTGCGCACGTCCGAGCACCTGCCGGCCCGTTACCGCATCGAAGCCGTTGGCTACGGCGCCGGCAAGCGCCCCTACGAGGGCTGCTCCGGCACGCTCCGCTGCCTGCTCGTTCACGCGGACGCATAGCCATGGATGCCCGCAAGGCAAAAAGCCGCGCCGCCATCGTTGCAGCATTCTCCGAGCTCCTTCGCGAGGAGGACTACGGCAAGATCACCGTCGGCGACATCATCGCTCGCGCCCATGTGGGCCGGGCCACGTTCTACGGCCTCTTCAAGAGCAAAGATGACCTACTGTCCGAACTCGTGAGCGACATCTGCACCCACGCCCTCGACGACGATGGCACACCGCTCGATGACCCACTTGTGCAGGTCGAGCATATCCTCAACAACCTCTGGGAACGCCGCCGGGGCGTACGAGCCCTCGTAGCCGGCGCCGGCTCACGCGTCTTCGCCGACTGCTTACGCAAGACCATCATGTCGCGCGCAGCCGAAACCGTCCCCATCGACCCCGCAGGCCCCGCCGGCACCATGGACCGCAGTTTCCTACTACACCACATAGCCTCAAGCTTCGTAGGAATGGTCCAATGGTGGGCCTGGCACAACTTCCAAGCAGATAAGGCCGACGTAGCCAAAGACTACCTATCAGCCATAAAACCCCTCTTCCACTAAGTAAGTAAGCCTCTCATCCCAAAGCACCGCCCCACCCCAAGGCGCCACGCATCCCAAAGTGTCAACAACAGCCCAGCGCCCCTATCAGCAACAAGCCCCTCCCATCCAAATTCAGATTTATATGTTGGGTTGCTTGCTCGAGCGCAACAAAGACCCCGCAGCTGTCCGCATGGGGTAACTTCCCAGCGCATTCCGCAGGACGAAAGAACCCCCGCCGCACGAAGTGTGAACTGCGCCCCAATTCTTGGACGGGCTAATAAGCGGCCTACGCCGCACA